>JAKADI010000437.1 GCA_021820675.1 Bacillota bacterium
TCATCCGGATTTCACGGGCCGCGAGAATGTCTACCTGAACGCGTCGATATTGGGTATCAACCGCAAGGCCATTGAGGCCAAGATGGACGAGATCGTTGAATTCGCCGAGATTCGCGCTTTCATTGATACCCCCGTTAAATATTACTCGTCGGGAATGCATGCCCGTTTGGGGTTCGCCGTGGCGACCAGTGTTGAACCCGAAATTTTAATTGTGGACGAAGTATTGGCTGTCGGTGACGAAGCCTTCCAACAAAAGTGTATGGACCGGATTTTTTATATGAAACGGGAAGGCACCAGTATTTTACTCGTGTCCCATGATCTGTCATCAATCGAACGGTTGATGGACCAAGCGGTTTGGATTAGCCAAGGTGTGATGAAAAAAACGGGCTCTCCCCGCGAGGTGGTCTTAGCGTATCGCCAAAGCATGCTGGATAAAGATGCCGCGCCAACTGTGAATCAGGTCCCCGACGACACCGTGGGTGTGGGAGGTCCCTTAGAGCTGCAACAAACCTTCGTGACCAGCCGAGATAAGATTGTGGAGACCTTATTGTCGGGCGAACCCTTGAACGTGGTGTTGGTGGTGGACAATCCGGACGAATCCTTTACGGGCCATCTCAGTATTGCGCTAAGACGACCCGACGGTCTGGAGATCGCCAGTTTTTCGACACTTCTGGACGGTACCCCTCTCGTGTTTTCTCCCGGTTCCAGGCGTTTGTCGTTGAACTTGTCGGAATTATATTTGACTGCGGGACAGTATGAAATGAGCGTGACCTTATACGACGCCAATGGTCGAAGACTGAAAGAATGGCCCGGCATCATCTCGCTGGCTGTGCAGTCTCTGACCAAAAGCCCCGGGCTATTGGTTCTTCCGCACAAATGGCAGGTGGAATAGGTGAAACGGCCCGTCATTGGTATTGACGCTCGTTATGGATTGCAAAATCCCAGGCGGGGCATTGGGGAATATGTTTATCAGCTATTAAGGCATTTGGCTGATATGCCGCGGCTGTATGATCTGCATTTATTTGGAGACGAGCGGGCGGACAATGACATGGTGAACCTCTTTCGCGCGGCCTACCGGACGGATATCCTGAAGGCCCCGAATTTCTTGCTATGGGAACAAGGGGCGTTTGCTCATGCGGCCAAGGATTTGGATCTGATTCATGGGACCGCCAATATTGGTCCCGCGAGAACCCGGGGGCCTTTGGTGCTAACCGTCCATGACGTGATTGAATGGCACCGGGGGAAAGATTTTGGCGGGCGGATCCCCTTGAGACATCATGTGAGTCGTTTTTACCGGATGAACATGTTGAAATACTTAGCCAGGCGCAGTGCCCTCATCTTTACCGTATCCCGTCATGCTGCCTGCGATATCCAAAAAACGCTACAGGTTGCCGCACAGAAGATCGTTGTGACACCTTTGGCTCCAAAATACCAAGCGGACGCGGTCTGTTGGCCGAAACAGCCATTTGTCTTAGTTTTAGGTGCCATGGATCCCAGGAAAAATTTGGGCGTGATCATGAAAACGGCGGCACTGCTGGAAGATAGGCGAATTCTCTTTAAAATCGTAGGGATTGAGCCGCGCCATCTTACGGCTGTCGCGAAAACCCATGCGATTCCGGCAAATGTGGAGTTGCACCCGATGATCGACGATGCCATCTTGGCGGAACTTTATGCCAAAGCGGCCTTATTCGTGTACCCTAGCCTTTATGAAGGATTTGGCCTGCCTATTTTAGAGGCGATGGCCCTTGGCTGCCCCGTACTGACAGGGCTTAACAGTTCGTTGCCGGAAGTTGCCGGCCAGGCCGCCGTCTTTGTCGACCCTCTCGATTCGGGGCCATTGGCCCAAAGTATTGGCGAGATCATGGCAAATGCTGAACAGCTATGGGACATGGCCTGCCAGGGACAAAAGCAAGCGCGACGATTTAGCTGGCAGCAAACGGCTGATCTGACTCATGACGGCTATCAAAGGGTATTGGCGATGAATTGAGAAAGGCGCAGGGGCTGAATGCGGTACATTTGGGCGATCATCGACAGCAAGAGGGCTCTTTAGCAGGCCCGCAATAGATTTATCTTTCTTGGGATTCGACGCCTGGGAAGGCACTAATGCCAAAGGACACGAGGAGGATGACAATGACGGCCGTGGCCATGGACGCGCGGATCTTATCCGGGCAAAAAGAACGCGTGGGCATCGCCCAATATATCGCGCATTTGTTGGCGGAATATCGGCGAGACCATCACGATGTCGATTTGCAGCCACTGTCCTATGAGAAGGCCTGGAGCGCTCGAGAGGGAGTGCCCGTCGGGGTGATCCCGCGCATTAAAGGGGTTCCCTGGCAGAGCATTTTACTGCCCTGGTACCTAAGACGCCATCACTATGACGTCTTTCACGGACCGGCTTTTAGTATTCCGCCTTGGAGCCCGGTTCCGGCGGTGGTGACAATTCATGATGCGACATTTTTCCGGATGCCTCAGTTTGTCCGCTCTGACACGGTACGTTATTTAACCCGGATGGTGCCCCGTTCCTTGCGTCAAGCCGCCCGAATTATTGTGCCTTCCCACCAGGTCAAAGACGATTTACTCGCGATAACGCGGGAGATGGATCCTAAGCGTATCACTGTGATTAGCCTGGGCAGCGACCGCCTGAAAGATGTTATCCCTGCGCCCCGGGCGCTGATCGACGTGCCCTATTTTCTTCATGTGGGGACGGTGGAACCCCGGAAAAATCTCGAATTCCTGCTCGAGGTGTTCGCGTGTGCCATTTCCCTCGGAGAGCTGCCGCATCATCTCGTGCTGGCGGGGTCGAACGGGTGGAATAACGAAGCATTCTGGCGCCGTTATGAGGATTTCCGCTGGAAAGACCGGGTGCATGTCTTAGGTTATGTATCCGATAGGGAGAATGTCCGGCTCTATCAAGATGCTGCGCTTTATCTGGCCCCCTCCCATTATGAAGGATTTGGGTTAGGGGTGTTTGAAGCGCTATGTCAGGGATGTCCGGTGATAGCGTCGCCAACAGGCGGGGCCCGGGATTACCATGGTCCCGGTCTTGCCTGTGTGCCTCTGGGCCAAACTGAGTTATGGGCTCGGCATATCATAGATTTTATACGGGATGTGGTTGAAGTCGACCGGCGGCATTTGCCGACGTGGTATCAAACCTACGCGCAACATGCTCGGCTTTACCGTGAGGTAAAAGATGGTGCCAAATAATCGGCTCCAGGTCGAAGACGTTTCGGTCATTGTCGTCAA
>JAKADI010000438.1 GCA_021820675.1 Bacillota bacterium
TAAGTGCAAGGTGTGACCCATCTCCTCCACCTGAGACGCGCTGCGGCGTTCTGCTGCCAACAACGCAGCTAGACCATCCAGTTCCCGTCGAACCCGGTACAAATCTAACAGACCGTCGACATCCATGGTCGCAACCATATATTGCCCTTTCACTGAGCGGTCTACAAACCCTTCCTCGACTAAAAGGGCCAACGCCTGCCGTAGCGGTGTCCGGCTTATGCCTAACCCTCGGCTCAACTCCTCCTGGTGGAGGCGCATCCCAGGTGAGAGCTTGCCCGTCAAAATCAGCGTACGAAGACGCTGGGCAACCTCATCTACCAACGATTCTTTGACTAAAGGATCGCCTACGTCGAACATGCCCACCGGCCCCCCTTTCCACCGCCATCATATCATAGCACGACGCCATGCTGGAAAATCTACGGCGGATTTCATCGTTCTTGCCATCCTTCTTCGTTAATTGAAGACGTTGAACAATTAAGACCCGCCGTTCGTTCGAAAAGAACCTCGCAGAGGAGCGGTCGGCATCTTCCATCATCCCCGGTCGGCACCGTCAGTTTTGTCGATTAATCGCGCATGGTGTACCCCCCATCCACCACCAGCGTCTGCCCCGTCACAAACTCGGCATCAATTAACGCGAATGCCGCGTCAGCCACGTCTTGCGGCCGTGCCACCCGCTTCAACGGGATTTTCTGCGCAATCTTCTCGAGAGTCGTATCGTATCGTGTGCCCAGACCCGTGTCCTCCGACTTCATCCACTGCCCATCGATGAAACCGGGCGCCACAGCATTCACGCGAATCTTCGGCGCCAGTCCCCGCGCCAAAGTTTGTGTCATATTCATAAGACCCGCTTTAGATGCGGCATAGGCCACCGAGGAGGACCCCACCGCTCGCAGTCCTGCAATGGACGAGGTATTAATCACCACCCCGACCCGGCTTTGGGACAGGTAAGGTTCGGCTGCCCGAATACAGAAAAAGGTGCCTTTGAGATTGACACCCAAAGTGCGGTCCCATATGTCTTCGGTGAGTCCTTGCAAGTCGTTGAATCGCACGCGGGCGGTCCAGGCGGCATTGTTCACCAAGACATCGAGTTGCCCAAACACCTGGATGCTTTGACGAATCATGGCCGTGACCTCGCTGTCCCGCGAGACATCTGCGCGAATAATCAGCGCCTCGGCTCCATATTTCTCAACCTCATCCGCCACATCCTGAGCCGCCTCACTATTACGGGAATAATTAATCACGACACCACGCGCGCCTCTTTGCGCCAGCCTCACCGCAATAGCCCGCCCGGCTCCTCCCCACGATCCCGAACCCGTGACTAACCCCACCGTACCCGTCAGGTCCATCATCGTCTCCCCCCAAATCTTTTAATTTTTTTATAATGGATTCACATACCTGTTGGCTCCATCGAACACAGAGGGTGCAAAAGGGCAATCCTCTCCCGTTCCTGCGAAACGCCACCCCCAATGCTAAAGGATCCATAGCAGCTGCGACATCGAGTGCGTCGATAACGGAACCGGTCATGTTGGTCCATCCATCAATCTTAGGGTGCTATCTTACGGATCCCGGATCCCGGGTCCAGTAATTAGAACATATCCGATTCTCCAACAAAAGGCAATGCCATTCACGGAATAATCTTTTTTGTCTCCCCTATTGCACTTTGTCAGATAGTCGCGATATGATTCGGATAACAGAAAATTCTTATCATAATCCGGGATCCAAAATGCATAGCATTTATCCCATCTTATAAATTTTTAAACAAAGGGGGTACTTGATACCGTGAACACACCAACCAATGTGGCCCGTAATCAGGACGCCGTGATGAAAATTGCCGTTCGCATGGACCGGCTTCCCGTCACCTCATTTACCTGGCGCATCGTCTTCTTGGGTTCTCTTGCCTGGTTTATCGAATCGTTGAGTATTGGTGCTGTCGGTGTTGTCATTCCCGTGCTCAAGAAAACCATGACGCTGACGCCCGCCAATATTGGTTTGTTAGCTGTGGTCTCCACCATCGGCATTGTTGTGGGGTTAATTCCGGCAGGGCAACTGGCCGATCGTTTTGGCCGAAAAACAGTGTTAGTCTGGGGAATCATCGAATATAGCATTATGACTATCCTGTGTGCTATTAGCCCGAATTTTGGAATTCTCGTCGGCTTTCGATTCCTGTCAGGGCTGGGTATGGGCGCCGTATTTCCGCTGCCTTACGCCATCACCGGGGAATTCGTGCCGTTGAATCGCCGAACGACTTTTAACGGCGTCATGGATGCGGCCCTTTCGCTGGGCTATTTTATTGCCCCGCTTCTTGGGCTCTTGATCCTGCCCGCCCTGCCGCCATCACTATCGTGGAGAATTTTTTTCGTGGTGTCCGGACTTCCGTTAATTTCAGCTTGGTTTATCTACAAGTTTCTTCCTGAATCGCCGCGGTGGCTTAGCCGACGGGGCCGACTGGACAAAGCGGAAGAAGTGCTGACCCATATTGAGACGGAAGTCTCCAACCGCACGGGCCAACCCCTCCCGGAACCCGGGGAACCTTCGGTGTCATCTGTCCCTCAGGCGCATCACACCCGGATTTGGGCCCCTTGGACCCGCCCTTATATTCGGCGCACCCTGGTCAGCTCTGCGGCCGCCATCGGAACATTTTTCATGTTCTACATTGTCATGACGTATCTGCCCTACATTTTTGGAAAAGAAGGACTGACTCTCGCGCATTCCTTAATCTTTGCCGCCATCATCATCGGAGCCGCCATTCCCGGGAAACTTCTTAACGGTTATCTGGGCGAAATCTGGGGCCGGAAGACCATGTACATCCTCTTCATGGGTATCGCCGGGGTCGGAGCCTTGTTTTTTGGCGGAGCCAAAACCGCCGTCTTGATGATT
This sequence comes from Bacillota bacterium, assembly GCA_021820675.1. GTDB lineage: Bacteria > Bacillota > Sulfobacillia > Sulfobacillales > Sulfobacillaceae > Sulfobacillus. The sequence goes on from JAKADI010000438.1 coordinate 2,878, forward strand.
ACCTATGGCTGTCTCATGTCCTTCTTTGGCACGGGCGCATTCCCCTCCTTGAAAATGTCCTACGCGGAACAATACCCGACCCCTATGCGCACTACCGGATCGGCGTCGGTGGAAACGTGGGGGCGCTTTTTGGGGGGCGTGGTCGGATCCTATGCATTCCCGCCCTTGATTGTCGCTCTGGGATTAGTTCACTCCTTCGATTTAGTGGCCATCGTAACATTTGTGGCGGTCCTAATTCTGGCAATCTTTGGTAAGGAGACCAAGAACCAATCACTAGAGAGCATTGAAGCCACCTTATCCGGCTAAGCCGCTAACCGGCAGGGCATCAGGGATAGGGTGAAGATGGAGGAAAGGGGTGGCTT
>JAKADI010000439.1 GCA_021820675.1 Bacillota bacterium
GAGGCCGCTTCATGATAGACGCGGATGCCGAAACCATCGCCGGGGAGACTTGCACATGCTGCACTGCGTGGTCGTCCGCGTTTAAGGGTAACAGAGTTACCTGTTCTTGAAAACTCGCATTTCTTCCACCCACCGGGATTTCCGCAACAACTCTATGGACTTGGTTCAAATCAGATGTCGGACCTGATAGTGTTACGGATGGGGTATTAGCCGCTAACCCCTTAATCTCATATCCAGGAGCTGGAGCTCCAACGGGACGGAGATCCACGGTCATACGACGCGTTCCCATTTGGTCAACCACGACGGTCACTTTATTAGGCACCACACTCACAAAGCTTGTGCCCGTCGGCGCTGAAACCCGAACGGGCAACGTATACGTTCCCGAACGTTTCAGGCCCTGCATATCGACAAACGCCGCGATCATGTGGGGATGAGTCTGACTGATGGTCTGTGTCGTACCCCTTATTTGCACAGTAACGATGTTGGGATTCATCGACATCACGGTTAGATTTGAATTCGGAGGCGGGGTATACTCGACGGGAACCGGGCCAATACGGCGATCGACCATTACTTTGGCGTTTGGCGATGTGACCTCATACCATAAAAACAATGCAACCACAAGAGAAAGAATTTTCAGGATCGTATCATTTTCCAGTAATCGGTCCATTAGGAATTCACACCCCTCCGCCAAAGTTTCAACTGGGCATGGGGTTTGGTAATAAGCAATCGACTTAGCATGTCCCTCAGTGCCCGATCGTCTAGTCGTCGATATAATTTCCCCTCTAATGCCACCGATATCCATCCGGTCTCCTCGGACACGGTGACACTGACGGCGTCAGATTGTTCGCTTATCCCAATCGCCGCGCGGTGCCGACTGCCTAACTCACTTCCAGGTTCTGCGCTATCCGTAAGTGGTAAAAAAGCCGCTGCCGCGATAACCCGATCACCCCGAATGATGCATGCTCCATCATGCAAGGGGGTATTCGGCACGAAAATATTTTCTACTAGCGGAGCCGAAACCACAGCACCAATGGGTGTTCCTGTGCCCGCATACTCATTTAGGCCAGTGGTTCGCTCAATTACAAACAGGGCACCGGTTCGGCTGCGAGACAGATGGTCACAGGCCTTCGCGATTTCATCGATGGCTTTGGCTACATCGGCTTCTTCATGTGCCAAAAGGCCTTCAGAAAAAAAACGCCCTTGCCCAATGTGCTCCAGGGCCCGTCTGAGTTCTGGCTGAAATACGATAGGCAAGGCCACAACCAGCATTACCTGAATTTGCTGTAAGAGAAAATGGGTCGTATAGAGATGCAATGAATTGGACACCGGTACGGCCACCAATAGGATAATAATCCCTTTTATCAACTGCACCGCCCGGGTGCCCCGGATCAATAAAAAGAATCGATAAAGTCCATAAGATACAATAGATACGTCGACCACCGACAGAAGCCATGAGGACCATGACATATTCTGCACAAATGACAACACCGGTTCCACCCCATTTTGGCTGACCTCAAGGTCCTGTATCCTTTTAAGCGTACCACATTCTTACCGTCAAAACCCTCGCTTCACAGAGCAAGTCGCTATCAAAACTGCCGATCGCAGTCCTACTTGCTATGATAGACTAGCCGGGAGGGGGAAATCACGTGCCATTAAAGTCAAACGAGCCCGAAAATGCCATGCCAACGGCTCAGCTTGGCTGGATAGCAATTGCGCGGCGCATTTACCGCGTTGTGACATTATTCGTTGGCATTATCCTCCGGGTAGGCTGGGCCGCTTTCTGGCAGCGAAATCGCCCAGAAAGTCCGGAAAAAGAAGCCTTTTTCGATCAACTCTACACGCGCCAATCTATAAAATTCCGTCAAACGGCCGAACAACTAGGCGGGTTGGTCATTAAAGTTGGACAATTTCTCTCGAGTCGGGTTGATCTGTTGCCCAAACCCTTTATTGACCAACTCCAAGCCTTGCAAGACAACGTGAAAAGCGCGCCCTGGTCACAGGTTCGTCCTATTCTAGAACAAGAGTTGGGATCGTTGCATGAAGCCTTTCTCATCTTTGATGAAAAACCGATTGCAGCAGCGTCCTTAGGACAGGTCTACCGTGCAGTATTGCACGATGGGACAGAGGTAGCTGTCAAAGTTCAGCGCCCGTACATCGAAAGTACGGTACAAGCCGATCTTAAAGCACTGAATATCGTCGTTAGTCTCGCGACACGTTTTACTCACTTTGGACGCGCATTCGACCTGTTTACGGTATTGCGGGAGTTCCGCCGCATCGTCACCCAGGAACTGAATTACCGCCAGGAATTGGCCAACACCGAACTCATTCGGCAAGACGTACACGATCTTGGTTACGTAATCGTGCCGAAAACATACCCCCAATATTCCACGTCCCGTGTGCTGACAATGGAATTTTGCGATGGCATTAAAATTAACCAACTCCCAGAGTTGAAGCAAAATCACGTGAATCCTACTATCATCGCCCAAGAAGCCATCCACTTATACTTACATATGGTCATGGAATCCGGGATTTTTCACGCTGATCCCCACCCCGGCAACATTCTCGTCAATCGTCAAGAACAGCTCGTCCTCCTGGACTATGGGATGATGGGGGTTATCGACCAGTCTACGCGAAAACAAATGCGGCGGTTATTTGTCGCTGTCTCCAAGCGGAACCCGGTGGAACTCCAAGCCAGTATCGAAGCTCTAGGGATGGTTCGCCCCGATGCCGATCGAGCCCAGTTGCGCCGCCACATCCAATACCTACTAGACCGCTATTATGCCGAAACCTTGGATGAACTACAGTCATTGGATCTGGTCGCTCTATTACGGGATTTTGAAAATCTGCTTAGGACCCAGCCCATTCAAGTACCGGGCCAATTTGCCTTTTTGGGACGCGCTATCGCGATTTTAGTCGGATTGGCAACGGGCTTGGATCCCGATATCAATCTGGTTGAGCTATTTGCTCCCTATGCCAAGCGGTTTGTGACCGAAGACCACGGAGGTACGTTCGGATATGCTAAACGGATGGCTCTCGATATGGCGAAAACGCTGATTGACCTTCCGGAATTGTCACACCGTATCCTCAAGCAGGTGGAGAACGGTGAACTCGAAGCCAAAATCGACTGGAAACACGGTTCTTCCCAATTACGGCACTTGCAGCGGGCAATCCGCTCATTAAGTCAATCGGTCTACGTCATAGGTTTCGCTCTGGCAGGCACTTTGCTATTCAT
>JAKADI010000440.1 GCA_021820675.1 Bacillota bacterium
TAAGGTCCAATGAGCCCGAAATAATTGTTTAACAGATTCATAGACTTTAACGTAATTGTGAGGGGAACAATCAGTCCGGCCAGAGGAATCATGAGTCCGGCCAAAATTAAGTAGAATACCAAGTGATGGCCCCAGATCCGTAAGCGTGAAATGGCAAACCCACAAAGGACGGAAAAAGCAAGAGTTAACGCCACCGAGCTTAAGGAAACGATCACGCTATTGAAGAAGTAATGCAGGAAGGCAGGATTTTGCAAGACCGTTTGATAATTCGACAAGGTCGGATGTCCCGCAATAAGAGTCGGTGAAAAACTAGATACTGGGTTACGAAACGAAAGATCCACCATATAGATTGTTGGCAGAAAACTGAGTCCGGTAATGAGAATGATAAATAGGTACGCATATATGCTAGAGCCAATTTTGTTGTCCGTGATCACATCTATTGGCCCCCTCCTATAGAAAAGTTCCCTCTCGTGAGGATCAGCTGAAGGCCAGCCACAATGAGGGCAATCACTAACAGTACAACCGAGATTGCTGAAGCATAATTGACATTGTTTTCCAAAAATCCGGCTTGGAAGATATATGTCGCCAAGACCTGACTGGAATTGGCCGGGCCGCCTTCGGTCATCAAATAAATCAGGGGAAATTGCTGCAGTGCTTGAATGGCTCCGAGAATCATAAGAGATATATGGCTCGACCGAACCAATGGGAAAATGATGTATCGTATCCGCCGCCAACCCCCTACCCCATCAATTCGCGCCGCATCCAATATCTCGCGACTGATATTGGAAATACCGACAGAATACATGAGAACGTAAAACCCTACCCATTGCCATACATTCACTGCAATCAACGCATAAGTTACTGTGTAACGGCTTGCTAACAGGGCTGGAAAATACTTCACTAATCCTAACCCTTCAAATACCCCAAACAAGAGCCCGTAGTCTGGTGCATAAATGTTTGAAAACACAATTGCTATGACTGTGGGGGTAATGGCCATCGGCAAAAACAGTAAAGTGCGAAAGACTGCCCGCCCATGATTTATATGTGATTCAAGAAGTACCGCGATAAAAAATCCCAAAGCCATTTGAATCACCGTCGTAAGAATCAGCCAAAGAATCGAGTTTTTCAGAGCTACTCCGAAGATACCATCATGGATCATCGTGCGGTAGTTGGCCAGGGTAAGCCCTACGGCGCCTGGTTCCTTAAAACTATTGACGACATTTTGTATGATCGGAAACGTCATAAACAAAGCGAACAGCACTAATGAAGGTACGACAAAGATCCACCCCCGCCATTTGGTACCGACACCGTATGGGCTTGAGTGCATAGCACGCCTCCTCTCCAGCGGTGGACTGTGGCCGAGGCCATGCGCGAGTCTCGTTCCACTCGCTATGGAGGCGGAAATGTTTTCCTACTCTCCATAGCGAGAACCAAACGAATTGTAGACTACGAATGTTCCTGGGCGATGGCCACATTCTGAATCTTCTGCATTGCCTGAGTCGGGCTTTCAGTGTTGGCTCCCACTGCCTGCAAATTACTCACCAAAGCCTGTGCCACCGTGGGATTACCAATTTCGTGGTTGTTGGCCACTTTAATCTCCGATAAATAGTTGTGGTAGAGACTGAGAATATGGCTATTGAGGGAAATTGTAGGTGTCATACCCTTAAAGGCGGGCAAGTCATTCATTTGATTCAAGGAGGTTTGTTCTCCCACTCCGCTGATCAACTGTTTTAAAACCGTTTTTGCTGCCTGTTCAGTGGCTGGAGACTTATTGGCATTCGTGGTCAACCCCCATCCGAAATCGACACCACCTAATGGCGGCGTGGGTTGCGTCTTTGAGTTCAGTGCCGGAAAAAAGAAAGTTCCGTAATCCTGCATGCTCTTCAATCCGGCTGGTGAGGTGGACAATTGAGATTCCTGCAACCACCACGAGCCAAGCGATATCATTCCCACCCGCCCTGCGGCAAACAGATTAGCTCCAGTCGGATATTGCTCATCGCCCAGGGCCCCGGGTTGGAACACGTTGTCCGTGAATAGTTTCTTCCAGTATTGGGCAGCTTTGATCATTCCCGGTTGGGTCCATTCGGGAGTTCCGTGTGCCGATGCCTCCAAGCCTTTCAAGTCCGTTTGAGCGGCTAGCTGCATATAGACCCATTCCACAAAATCCGCTTGGGCGCCCCCTTCATAAAATCCAATATAACCGGCATGGGTTATCTGGTGAGCATCAGACACTAATTGGGAAAACGTATGAGGCGGTGTCAAATGCAACTGGTTGAAAATCTTTCTGTTATACCAAATGTTTATCACTTCAACCTCTTGGGGAATCATGTACAGATGGGTGTTTCCGGTCGGGTTGCCCAACATGGCTTGAACTAGAGCTGGAGTGGGAAAGTTTTGTTTCCAGTTGGACCCCCAAAAAGAGCGAGCGATAGGATTCAAGGGTTGCAAATCGGGTCGGTATTCTTGAGTGACAGAGCCAGCTGATAGGCCCACGATATCAGGCAATGAACCTGATGCGGCAGCAGATTTTAGTGCGATAAGATAATCCGAGTTAGGTTCAATGTTCGTTTTGATCACAATATTCGGATATTTCTTTTCAATCCGATTGACTATGGTGTTCATTGTGCTGGCCATGGGCGTCCACGACCAGAGGGTCACGGTCACTTTCTTGGGTGAAGCGGCAGGAGTCGCAGAGGAACTTCCACATCCAGCCATCAAAGCCGCACTGGTGCCGCACAGCAAACACACGGTCAATGTTTTCCTGATGCGCATTCTAAAACCCCCCTTTTTTTAAAAAAAATTAAGATCTCGTTGTTTGCGATATAACTCTCGCGAGAATGTCATGACAAATTGCAACACGATTACTGGTAAACACTAAATGAATCTTCGCTTTGTTATCCTCGAATAACGTCGGATACGAATATTCACCATGTTTGGATGTGGCAATGACATGAGGCGCACTCCACGACTGTCCGTCATCGTCGGACGTCGCAATTGCCAGTGTATTTCGAGTGGTCGATGATGGGTTGTATGCCATTATGAGAGTTGCCTGAGACATACGAGTATCTGGACAAAATCGAGTCGTATCTGGACAAACCAATCACGCGCCTTAAAGCGACTGGCAACGGATACATATTCGCCGACGGGCACGACGATGTGATCCCGTTCGACGAGATGTTGGATAAATACAATGGGTTCCTTCCATCACCC
>JAKADI010000441.1 GCA_021820675.1 Bacillota bacterium
GTGCGCCCTTGATTCGCATCACGCGGCAGGCGTATGATAACCAGGGGCGACTAGTGGAGTTTGCCCGCGACCTTTTCCGCCCAGACCGGATCCAATTTGTGGCCGATTCCCACGACGAATGAAGTCGAGCGACACCAGTAATCCGGATTGAGAGGCGGTGTTCTCTAACAGCCTGAATGACCCTCGTTCTTCCCAAAGTGTAGCGGTCCGGGAAGACCGCTCCGCAGACTGGGCCGTTTCAGGTGCGGTGCGTTCGTCGCGCCGCGAGTTCCAAGACTAAAAATACCAAGAACACAGGCCCCTTGCTGTTCTGGCTTCGCCCCCACAAAGAACAGGCACACAAGATTGTGCATAAGAGAAACTTGCCACAAAGGCCATGGACATTCACGCAAGGCATTAACGGACGACGCGCGCACTAGTCTTGCGCCGTCTCAGTTACTGGACCCGAAAAATGCGGGGGCTGGACTGACTGCGTCATGCATCCACACGGATGTCTGAAGTCTGCGTTAGCCTGGCAGTGGGATTGATCCCATCACCGCCCTCTTACCTGAACAGGAAGCATGAATGATGGCCTAAGGTCATCCATCATCAGACGGCTTTGCTAGGCCGAATGACCACCACCGGAGGGAAATAGCAACCGATCTGCCAGGGTAGCGGCTCGCTCAGGCAGAAGACCGTGGCACGGCATTGTGACATCACCAAAAGACCTATGAGGTCACAGCCCCAGTCAATAGTCCACTCACGAGTCTCCGGTTGTACCGTACCACGAGGATGGCCGCGGGAATTAACGCCAACAACCCTGCGGCCGCCTGCAACCCATAGTCGACGGTGTCTTTCGTCACAAATTGGGTAATAAGCACGGTGAGAGACTCCGCATGCGAAGCGGGCGCAAATGTCAGCGGAATAATAAATTGACTCCAGGTCATCAGAAAGACCACAATTGTGGTCGATGCCATGCCCGGACCAATGAGGGGCAGGATCACTCGGCGCAGGGCCGTGAGAAGATTGGCCCCATCAATGCGTGCCGATTCTTCGATAGACGTAGGCAGCGATGCAATATAGCTGCGCATCAGCCAGGTGGCCAAGGGTAAGGCGGCCGATATTTCCACCAAAATCACGCCGGTATACGTCCCGACTAAGTTCCATTGGCTCATCATTTGAAACAGCGGCACAATGACCGCATACGCCGGTAACGAAATCGTTCCCACAATCACGAAGAAGAACACCGTCTGACCACGAAATCGCATCCGTGCAAACGCATAGCCGGCCATAGTGGCAATCACCACGGTCAACATCGTGGTCATTCCGGCCTCAATAATCGAGTTGAAACCAATCCGCAAAAAACTCCGTGATGTCGCGTTCCATGATAACAATTGCGTAAAGTAGCGAAACGTCACCGGATGGGGGTAGAAGAACGGTTGGGCAATATTCACTTGCAGTGGGGTCGCTAAACTCACGACCAACGCCCAATAAATGGGTGCCAGACACCAAAAGATAATGAGCACCCCGAGTCCCACACGAACAGCCTGCCGCATTAATACGCCACCTCCCGATAAATCAATCGCAAGTAGAGATACCCAATCACCGTAATCCCCAAGGTAATAATCAACGCAGCACTAATTCCTTGCCCAAAGTTTAGGTTTTGGAACGCATACAAGTACGTTTGGATGACGGCGGATTTCGTACTGGGGTCGTATCCCGTGAGGACATATACTTGGTCAAAAATGCCAATGCTCAAGACCGCCGTTTGTACCAACACAATGGCGAGCGATGGGCGCAAGAGTGGCAGGGTGATCCGAAAGAACCGCCGGACAGGAGTGCACCCGTCGACCGTCGCCGCCTCGTAAATCGTGGGAGGGATGCTCTCCAGACCCGCTAATAAAATAATGGAGGCCAGCGGCACGATCTGCCACAACAGGGCTATCGTAATCAGGATAAGACTCACACTCGTATGGTTGAACCAGATAATGTTGTGAGAAATAATATGCAAACTGGTCAATGCCCCATCTAAGATCCCCGAGGTGGGGTTATAAATGAATGACCACAGGAGCCCGGTTACGACCCCAGGCACCGCCCATGGCAAGATGACTATCGTCAAGAACAACCCGCGCCAGCGATGCGGGATACTATGGAGCCAACTGGAAATCGTCAGCCCGAACAGTAGAATCCCGACCGTGGCGAAGATAAAATAGAGTCCGGTATTTCTCGCGGCAATTTGAAACGATGGGTCGCTCAACACCTGCTGGTAATTTTTCCACCCCACAAACGTATGAATACTCGGATACAGCAAGTTGTCGACGTGCAGACTGCTAAAGACACTAAAGATCAAGGGATAGATGACCAGTCCCAGAATGACGGCCATGGCTGGCAACACTAAGAGATAGGGCGTCATCGTTTTCATGTGTACGAGATGCGTCCGCCGTTTTTTGCGCAGCGGACGCGTTTCTTTGGCCACGGTGTGCAACTCCACTCGGTCTGGCACCTCCAAATCTCCCCTGTTACGGAGCACTTTGCACCATCTGTTTCACTTGGGATGCCAAGCTGTTCACGCCGGCTTGGACTGACTCGTGCCCTTCCACCACCGACTGAATCATTGTCGCGGCATCCGTGCTAAATTGCGGGTACCAGACGGGTGTTCCTTGGGCAAACAAGGGTTTCACGGTCGGCAATATGGCCATAATTTCTGCGCCATCCTCGATCTTGTTTTCCTGGGACAATTGGTTCAATACATCCAATTGGGGAGGCGGGTTGCCCATGTTGGGATCGCTATAGGACAGTAGCAACTGGGGTTTCTCCATCCACCAGTTGATGAACTCCGCGGCCGCTCCTTTATGGGTCGAGAGCTCTGGTATGCCCAGTCCTTCTGGCAGTCCAAAAGTGCCTGTCCTATGGCCATCGTTGCCAGGCAAGGGAATAATTTGGAGCGTGTCGTTCGCTACTTTGGAGGTTGCAGGATTTTTAAAGCTACTCATGAACAACGGTCCCGAGGTTAACGCGATCGCAATTTGACCCGACGCAAACAGGCTTTGCACTTGGGCATTATGCAGTGAGACTGTGCCCGGAGGCATCAACCCGTCCTGGTAAAGCTGTTTTTCAAATACTAGCGCTTGGTAGCCGGGCGACTTCGGCGAAGTAAACTCAGGCACCCACTGAGCGTTAAATAGATTACCGCCCGCCGATTT
>JAKADI010000442.1 GCA_021820675.1 Bacillota bacterium
CGGGTCGTGGATCGGGTCTAACTGCTCCGAGTCCCAAAAATCAAGGCCCGCTACCATAACAGAATGAAGGCCAGATTGTCGTTCGTTCCAGTGCGATCGCAACTCGTAAATACTGCCGATTCCATAATGCCCTATCAACTGATGTAACGGAATCTGGCTCATCTGTGGTTTAGCCACGGTGCACCTCCTGGCGGCGTTTGTGTAGTTGGCGATATGGGATGATGCGTACGGCCGCAGGCGGTGAGACGTCCCGCAAGGACTGCAATGTAATCCAACCCAATAATGCTTCGGTCGCCGACTCTCCCGGTGTCATCACTGCGGGATCGTCCCTGAACGGTCGAGAACTCCAATAAAGCTCAGGAAAGTCGTCCGCAAGCGACTCCCATTGAGTGACAATCTGTTCTAAATGTTGCCTGGTGGCAAGTTCTTCCTCTGGATCGACCGCCTTGACCCTCTGCAAGATCTCATTAGTCAGGGGACAAATCAAAGCGCGAATAGCTGGCTCCCGAATTCGACCAGCCGATTCTCGAGGATAAAATTCAGGTATCCGATAGCGCACCAATGTGAAAAATACCGCATGCAGTGCACGTTCACGTGCCCTAAGAGAAAATGGCGTCGCACTGACCGCTTCGACATGGCGGTACATCGCGGCGTGATAGGGATAAAAGTGTTCGTAAATCGAACGATCCCGAGGTCTGGCCCAATTATAAAGAGTAACCACCAAGCCTGCTGCTTCTGGCCGACGGCCCACACGGCTCGTGGCTTGAATATATTCGGCTGTTGAGTGCGGCTGACCATCCAGCACCATAATGCCCAGACGGTCGACATCGATCCCCACAGAAAGCATATTGGTTGCCAAGACCACATCGACCGGTTCCCCAAGCAATAACTGATCGGGGCTTTGCAACTCTGGTAGTGGCTGGGCTAATCGCGCCAAGATTTCCGGTATTTTCCGCGACGGGACTTGACTTGTTAGTTCTTCAAGCTGAATCGGGCGGGCGTCAGTGCCCGGTGGCACCAAGGTATCCATATAGCGAGGAACACTATCTTGCATTAATACTAACGCCCCCCCAAGCTCCCGTAGTGCTTTAAAATACAATGCCAATGTCCAATATTGGTCTCGTACGATCGGATTCTCGATAGCAGTAACTGATTGTAATAAAATCCCTGCAACCCGTTCCAATGTATGGGGCATAGAACGTCCAGAGGCTAAGACACCCACGTACAGTCGTCCAGGATTTTCTTGGTCCTCCTGATAGAAGAAAGCATCAGACACATCAATGCCACCAGGAGGAAATTGCTGGAACTGACGTTGAAACAATATGGCGACTTGACGGTCTGCTCTCCGACTCGTAGCAGTCGAGCCAATTATCTTAGGAGGCACCCCACCTCTGGAAGCAAGACTATCAACAGCAGTTTCATACAAGGCTGCCAGTGATCCCAATGCGTCACCAATAAGATGCAATTCATCTTGAATAATCAAATCTGGCCCATTCCCGAACAACATGCTCATGCGGGGCTCCCACGGCATACGAGCCAGTTTATCCAATGTGGCGACGACCATATCGGGCGGCAACTGATACAGATCTTCATCAACGACCCGGATGGGAATTTCATCAGCAAAAGGACAATCCGGATTCCCACATGCCGTCACCAAGACAGTTGTCACGTGTTGACTGGTATTCTCCAGCCTGTGGCCACACCAGGGACAATTTAACAAAGGTAGGGTGGTCGTAGTTCCTTCAGGATTGGGATCTTTCAAGAGTTGTGTGGCATCATCAAGATTATTCGGGGTGAGCTGGCGTCCAACAAATAGGCCTACGCTAATGGGTTCAGTATCTCGTAGTAACGAATGCGACTGTCGGACCAAATCGGCTGCACAGATCAATCGTGCCGTTCGCTCGAACTGCTGCACTGTTAAAAGACGTAAAGTATAACGTGTCAGAACCGCTAATCCCTTTTGACCGCGAAGTCTCCGGTAAAAGATAACCAGGGCCGCTAATCCCAAATAGGCTTCGGTTTTACCGCCTCCCGTTGGAAACCAGATCAAGTCAAATATCTTTCTCTCCGGATGCCTTTGATCAATTGCCGATGAAAACGCAAGGAGTATAAAAGCCAACTGAAAAGCTCGCCACCGGGGTTCTGTGCCCGGATGACGCTGAATCATCGACCGCATCATGGCATCATTAGCCAGGCAAAAGGCTTCCCATGCGAAATCGTCGGTTCTTAACCGGACAATTCCTTCTTCTATCCGATGGCAGGCGTGTAAGTTATCTTTCACAATGTCCTCCGCCGCTGCACCAACATAATCCTGAACCTCTTGAGGAAAGTCCTCACGTACAACATCCGGTATTACCGTTGTCAATTCTCCTATCCAACTTCGATAGGTGCGGACGATTTCGGTTAGCCCCATTAATGTAGCGTCTCGCTGTATTGGATCGGATAGAGATTTTAAAGATAACGCCGGGGCATCGGCCATCACAGTCGTAGCCGCTCTGCGCATATTATAAGCCGGGATCCATTCGCTCACGAGACGAGTCACGGGATTTCCGTTCCATCGCACAGCACATCCGTGTCCTACGGCATATGTAGGAAGACGTCGATAGCGAATCTCGTCTCGCCAATATTCATCGTCATCTAAAGATGGTCGAAAGTCATGGGCAACAAAAGCTCCGTCTCCCGTTAGATCATCGATCTCCATTGCAACTTGAAAAGCCCTTTGGTCATAACGTCTGTCGGGATCGGATGACTTTGGACCATGATTTAATACAGAAAATGTGGCCGTCCACACTGATCGGGACTGCCGTAGTCGGATTTGAACTTCCATGCCATCATCTGATTTCAGTATGTGATGTCCGACTGAAAGGGTTGGGAGGTCCCAGGCCATTTCGCGCGGCTCACGTTTCCATAGAGCATTTTTTGCAACCGTTTCGGTTCGGTAATACCATCCCCATTTCAACGTAATCCTTAGACGTGCGTTGGTATGTATCTGACACGTAAGCCCAAAAGCGCGGTTTTTTCGAACTCCACTCCATACAGTTGCCTCATCGTCGACGGTTTCACCATCGTCCGGGGCAACCAAAGTCGATTGGGGCTCGTCGACATCCACTGGTTCAGGGTCGTCTGCTGCATATAAATATCCGAGTAAGTAACGTTCTCCAGGGTGTTCGGTCA
>JAKADI010000443.1 GCA_021820675.1 Bacillota bacterium
CACGAAGCGGCTAATCAGGGTGACGCAATTTTGCGTGAAGTCTATAGTGCCCTCAAGGATAAAGGATATAATCCGATTAGCCAGCTTGTTGGTTATCTATTATCGGGTGATCCAGCTTATATCACTAGTCATCAAGGAGCCAGGAACCTGATTCGCCGTGTGGAACGGGATGAGTTGTTAGAAGAACTTTTACGTCAGTATGTCGCTCAGGTTGAGAAGACATCTTAAATGGCGAAACGCATAATGGCCTTAGACGTTGGGGATAAATGGATTGGGATCGCTCTCAGTGATGAATTGGGAGTGTTGGCGTCGAGTAAACCTGCTATCAGGCGGCGGTCCCACTCTTATGATCTTCAGGCTATTTTGGATTTGGCGGCAACTTGGGATGTTAACGAAATTGTGGTAGGGTTACCATTGAACATGAATGCAAGCGTCGGTCCTCAGGCCGAAAAAACTTTGAGGTTTGTTAATGCGTTAAAAGCTGAGGCCCCTTGCAGTGTGATGACGTGGGACGAACGGCTCACCACTCGGCTAGCTGAGCGGTTGTTGATTGAACAAAACGTTCGACGCGATAAAAGAAAACAGGTGGTGGATGGTCTGGCCGCCGCATTAATCCTGCAGGGGTATCTCGACCATAAACAACACACCAACTCAAGGGAGGACAATCGCATGGATGACGATAAAAACTTGATAGGACATGGGCCTGAGGAAGAAGACGAAATCATTACGTTGACAGACGAGGAAGGCCATGAGCACGAGTTTGTGGTCGTAGATGTCATTGAGGTGGAAGAGCAGGATTATGCCATTTTATTGCCTATTGATACGGAAGAAGACGAAGAGGCAGAGGCGGTAATTTTGCGTCTGGAGAAAGACGATGACGGAGACGACATTCTGGTCGATATTGAATCCGAAGAAGAATGGGAAAAAGTGGCGCAAGCCTATGAAGAATTGTTGGACGATGATGAATAAGTATGGTGTGATGGGAGCGATGAGTCATTGATGACCCGGCGTAAGGTGCGAGATGAGTACTCCATTCGCAACCGACGACTGGTTTCAAGAATTGGGACGGCTTTTTTGGTAGCCGTCCTTTTTCTGGTGTATTGGGCATGGCGGCAACTTCAACCTCTGAATACGCGTAGTCATCAGGTGGCGTACGTGACGGTTTCACCCGGAGAATCGGCTGCGGAAATTGGTCGCATCCTGTACCAAAAAAAACTTATTCGATCCCCCGTGGCATTTCGTATTTTGAGTCGTTTTGGTCACCAAGCTCGGTTTCTGCAAACCGGTGTTTACCGCCTTTCCCCAAGCCAAAATCCCGAACAAATGTTGTCCATGATGGAACGCGGCGACGTCATAACAATCCGCGTGACCATTCCCGAAGGATTTACCGTTCAACAAATTATTCAGCGTCTAGTGGCTCATCACATTGGAACTAAAAAATCTTTTCAGGCTTTGCTCAAAAAACCGTTGTCGGGGATGCCGGCACCCGCAGCGGGGGTGAGAGACCCGTATGAGGGATATTTGTTTCCAGCGACCTATCAATTTCCTTATGGGACCAACGCAAAAGACGCGTTATCTACCATGTGGACAACCTTTAAATCACACGCATTATCGCTCTACCACGACCATCACCCGTCATTAAGCGTGTCGCAGTGGGTGACCCTGGCGTCAGTGGTTCAGGCCGAAGACAAGAATCCCCAGGACGCCGCGAAAATTGCGGGGGTTTTTATGAATCGTCTCAAGAAGGGCATGCCTCTGCAAAGTGACGCAACGGTGCGCTATGCTCTGCCCGGGGGGGTGAGAGGGCCGTTAACCTTGGGAAATTTGCACGTCAATTCTCCCTATAATACCTATTTGCATCAGGGATTGACACCCGGACCGATTTCCAATCCGGGATTAATTGCGCTGAAAGCAGCCTTGGATCCCGCTAAGGTTCCTTATTTGTATTTCATTGCGCTTCCGAGTGGCCAAACATTGTTTGCCACTACCTATGCGCAACAGTTAGCGAATATTCAATATGCCAATCAACATTTTTGATAGGTATTAAAATGTGAAAATATGGAAAAACTCCCTGTAGCAACTCACGAAGGGAGTTTTGTTTGTGCACTGGACACGTAAAACGTGGACGAGAATGTCGGCTATGATGACCATAGGGATACTGACAGGGCTATTTGGACTGTTGTGGCACCCTTTGATGCCATTGCCTTATTCCACTCAAGCCGTGGTCCCGGTCCATCCTTCACTCCAGACGATGATGACGGATAATCAGGGGCAGTCCTTAACAGAGATTAAAACGCGAAAAGCCTTAGTGGTGATTCCTTCGCACCTGCCGACGTGGGCTCGGCAAGAACTCTTGCGCCGTTTCAAAAATTTGGCGAGTCGCCAAGAAGTTATTTGGAACGGAAATTCGTCCTTTTTCCGTAAGGCCTGGGGCTGGCATATCACGGGCCTGTATCCAGTTCATGTACGAGAAGTGGTTCCGCGGCCCGGTGTATCTGCGGTACTGGTGGACGCGATTGCCCGAAGTCAAGGCCTATGGAACAGGCAACCATGGCGATGGAACGGGACCGGGTTTGGTGTTCCTACGAAGACTATTGCTGTGACGCTGAGTCTCTCTTTAATAAAAACGTTAAATCCGGTCATTCCCCCAGGGGGCAGTGTGGCGGTACTGGATGGCCAAGGGGAAGTGTTGGGGCAATCTGCAAACCCCATGGGACGCGATCTGAGCTGGCAGCCCCATCCGCTCGGGAGAAGTTTGACTCCGGTGGTGTTAGCCCTAGCCTTAACTCATCCTCAGTTGTTTTCTGGTTTGAGCCCACAGCAAGGAGCAGATGTGATGTACCTAATTGCTACGCGCTGGGGGAGTCATGGGATACAAAACGCGTTACGGGAATTGGGTATGGGTCAGTCAATTACGGCGGCTGGCCAGGGGGTCCAAAATCCGCCACTTCCCAAGATTACGCCATCAGTATTGGCTAATGGCGCTCACCTGTGGGGGACCATCGATGAAGTGGCCCGTGCTTACTTGCTTCTGGTTGATGGATACGTTCCCAAGGTGACATGGCGGCCTATCATTCATTCTAAAGTACGATCTAAAGTGGCGGTGCCTGCTGCAATAACCGCGAAGATTGACCAGGTCTTACCTCAGGAAGTTATCGGCA
>JAKADI010000444.1 GCA_021820675.1 Bacillota bacterium
GGGAAAGGGGGCGGGTGCGGTGACAGCGATCAACAACGGATTCGATGTTTATTTCTCCGACCTCTTGCCTACTAAGGACAGCCAAGAAGGGATTGAGGCTTTTTTGGCTAAACGCCCTCCCGTCTGGCAGCATCGGTAATGATGGCCTAACGGACGAGTTTATAAAGGGCACATCCATATGATTAAAAGGAGGTAACAAGAATGGACCAACATTTCACCGATATTTTATACGAAGTAAATTCCAAAGGCGTCGCTCTTTTAACCATAAATCGAGAGGCGTCTTACAACGCTTACACTACGCACACCCTCATGGAAATTCGGGAAGCTCTGCGACTGGCAGCGTTTGACCATGCGGTTTATTTACTCGTACCGACCGGAACGGGAGAGAAGGCATTTTGCACAGGTGGGGACGTCAAAGAGTATGCCGATCATTATGTCAGCCATCCTAATGACTTTTGGCAGTACATGGTCTATTTTCAAGATTGTCTTGATGCGATTCGCCATCTTGGAAAGCCTACCGTTGCTCGACTTAATGGCATGACAGTGGGAGGTGGCAATGAGTTTAACATGGCTTGTGACTTGGCTGTCATGGCAGATCATGCCGTAATTCGGCAGGTTGGCACCCGGGTGGGCAGCGTCGCTGCGGGTGGTGGCACCCAATGGTTGCCTATTATGGTGGGTGACCGCCGGGCCCGCGAACTGTTGTACTTCTCGGAGCCTATCTCGGCAGCGACGGCGCTCGATTGGGGACTAGTCAACCGTGTGGTGCCGTTTGACCAACTGGATGACGTGATTGATGAGTGGACCGAGAAGTTGACAGATAAATTTGGGGAATCTCTGCGCTATACCCAAGAATCTGTCAATTACTGGAAAGATAGCGCTTGGTATGCCACCATTGGGCATGCGCGGGAATGGCTAGCGCTGCACTTTGCCCACCCCGAGACCCAGGAAGGCATGCAGGCTTTTGTGGAAAAACGGGCGCCAGACTATCGTGGCATTCGTGAGCGGGAGAAAGAGGGCCGTGGGGACTTTTGGTATGGCGCTCCGGTTCGGGTCTGTCCATCGTGCGGCGCCCACGCCATTCCCAGTGATTTCCAATTCTGTGGCGTATGCGGAAAAACTATGCCCAAGGAGGGGTAAACATGAAAGCGGCTGTTTTTTATGGTCCGCATGAACCTCTGCGCGTCGAAATGGTACCAGATCCCATTGCCGGGCCCGACGAGGTCCTTGTGCAGGTAGCAGCCTGCGGTCTTTGCCATACCGACCTGCACTATATTGATCACGATGTACCTACGGCCCACAAGCCTCCCCTGATACTGGGGCATGAGGTCTCGGGGCGGGTCAAAGATTTTGGCAGCAATGTATCCGGCTTCGCGATTGGTGATCCAGTTCTAGTCCCGGCAGTTTTTAGTTGCGGCACATGTCGGTATTGCCGAAAAGGCCGGGAAAATATTTGTGAGCACATGGTGATGCCAGGGAACCACGTGAATGGGGGCTATGCTGAATACATGACTGCTCCCGCCAAGGATGTCTTGCATCTTCTTCCCAGTTTGCCGCTGGTGGATAGTTCCATTATTGCCGACGCGATGTCGACTCCATATAATGCGGTAAAAAATCGGGGGCGGGTCCGCCCTGGGGATCGCGTAGTGGTCTTTGGGTGTGGTGGGGTAGGCCTGAACGTTATTCAAATCGCGGCAGCATCCGGGGCTGACGTGATCGCGGTAGACTTGGATGAAGAAAAGCTGGCAGTGGCCCAAGAACTTGGTGCTCATACCGTTTTGAAGGGAGGCGAGGGACATGCGGTGGTCAAGGAAATCCGCCGCCTTTCTGGAGGGGGAGTGGACATCGCATTCGAAGCTATCGGCTATCCTCCCACCATAGCCCAGGCCTTCGACACCTTAGGGAGAGGAGGTCGGTTGGTGATAGTGGGCTATTGCCAGCATGCGGTTCCGGTTAACGTCTCCAAGCTTATGTTCTATGAGATGGAGATGGTGGGGTCATTGGGATGCCATCCTCTCGATTATATTCCTCTCATGAACATGGTAGCGCAAGGAACGCTTGCCCTCTCCCGCTTGATTAGCCACCGGGTGGCGCTTGATGACATCAATCAAGGGCTTGATTACTTGCGTCACGGACAGGGCTTGCGCAACATCGTTGTGATGGATTAGGAAGTGTTATGGTTTTACCGTGTGGCGCGCAAAGACTTGTCCCAAACAGCGTGGCCCATGCGAGTGCTTGTGTGAAAGGGGCTTAGAGAAGACACGAATGAATTGATCATCAAGTTGTTATGAGGAGGGAAGACCCGTGGCCTATGTGATAACTGAACCCTGTATTGATGTCAAAGATGCATCATGCGTCGAGGTGTGCCCTGTTGATTGCATCCAAACCTCCGCTGACGAGAATCAATACTTTATTGACCCGGATACCTGTATAGATTGCGGCGCCTGCGTGCCGGAATGTCCTGTCCAAGCGATTTTTGAATTGTTCGAAGTGCCGCCTGCGGGGAAAAGGTTTATTGCACTTAACGCTGACTTTTTTCGGCATTAGGGCACGGTATGTGAATCGAGATGGGACCGCTGAGATCGCGGTGCCTCGACGGCCCAGAAACAGGAGGGAATGGAGACAGTGGAAACGGCGTCTTTAATAGACGATTATTTTATGCTTGATACACTGCTGACGGGTGAAGAACGGACGGTACGGGATACGATTCGCCACTTTGTAGATGCGGAGGTTCGGGCCCATGCCGGACGGTGGTGGTTGGAAGGATCTTTTCCTACCCACCTCATACCGCGGTTGGCGAACCTGGGAGTTTTTGGGGCCATGTTGCCCGAAGAATATGGCGGTGTGGGACTGTCTCCCGTGGGATACGGATTAATCATGCAGGAGCTGGAACGGGGAGATTCCGGGATCCGGTCACTGGCTTCGGTACAGTCCAGTTTGGCGATGTATGCGATTCACCGGTTTGCCACTGAGCCGCAAAAGCTTCAGTATCTGCCGGCGATGGCCAGAGGCGAGATCATCGGATGTTTCGGGTTAACGGAACCCGATGCCGGATCAGATCCGGGCGCCATGCGTGCGAGGGCACATCAGACCGATAGTGGCTATGTGATTAGTGGTGCCAAACGTTGGATTACTAATGGTAATTTG
>JAKADI010000445.1 GCA_021820675.1 Bacillota bacterium
AGGCTAAGTCATAAATGTCGTTCTGAACCGCATGGATCGATTCATCCAATTCTTGTCCCAAAGCCGTCAGTTGATCCCGGTCCACATACATTCCCACGGCTTCCATTTCCGCTAGTACCCGGCTTAGAGGCAATTCCACCTCCCGGTACAGGGTTTCCAGTGCTTGCGCCTCAATTTTCTGAGCCTGCTGGCCAATTAAGTGCTCCGTGGTAATCAGGGCTTCCTCGACCGTTTGTGGGATAGAGATATGGTAAAGCGAGGCGACAAAAGCCAAATCATAGTGGCCTTGCTCGGAATCGAGCAAGTAGGATTGGAGACTCCCATCTTCACTAAAAGAAGGCCCATCCATATTTTTCTGTAGCCACAGATGATAGATCCGTTTGCTGTCCCAGGTCCATAGCGGCACCTTGGGCCACGGTCCTTGGATGTACTGGGCGATATGACCATCTTGGTCCATGGCCCAGATCTGTCCGCCCTCCTCCGCCACAATAAGATAAGGGCTGCCCGGGTGAAGCCCATCCCACGGCACAACCTGGTGGGGTCGGCTTAACAAGGATGTGGATGGCGAAGTTGAAGGAGCCATAACCGGCGCCCTATCCTTCAGAAGTCGGCGGGAGATGGCATGTAACTCCAATTTGTCCAGCAAACTTTTAGCCTCGTCATCCACCCGGAATGCGAAGGGCTCCGATGTGCTTGGCCATTTTAGCGGCACACTACAGACAATCTGGGCTAAATTACGGTAAGTGCGAGCCTCCTCTTCGTGGCCGGTCAGGGCTTTAATCCAGCGCGAATTGCCCAGTTCCGGGACATGCTGAATGATACTCTCCACGGAATCATAACGGCGCAACAATTCCTTGGCGGATTGTTCACCGATTCCCCGCACGCCGGGAATATTATCGGATGTGTCTCCCATAAGTCCCTTAAAATCAGGAATTTGATCAGGCCGGACGCCCAACTTCTCCTGAACTTTGGCCGGATCCATACGGTCCAAATCACTGATTCCCGTGCGGGTGGTCAACAGCACTTTCACGTCATCATCCACCAACTGCAGTAAGTCCCGATCACCACTCACAATGAGCGTGTGATAGCCTTTCCTTTTCCCCATGACGGTTAAGGTGCCAATCACGTCGTCTGCCTCGAAGCCGTCGACCATCACGGTGGGAATGCCTAGGCGCCGCACAATATCCAAAGCCAGGGGAACCTGCTGACGAAAATCGTCAGGACTTTCCAGCCGGTTGGCCTTATAGGCATCATATTGGTCATGGCGAAAAGTTTTGTGGGGACCATCATAAGCAACAATGACTCTGTCTGGCTGTTCTCCGGTAATAACCTTAATGACCATCGACAAAAACCCATGAATCGCGCCGGTCGGCGTATTGTCCTTTGTCTTGAGATCTTGGGTCAATAACGCATGATACGCTCGGTATAACAAACTATGACCATCAATTAAAAGTTGGGTGGGCATCCGCACCTGTAGCTCCTTCTCTGATATATACTATGGTAACAAACGCATTACACCCCAACAAGTGAGGAGTGGCGCTAATGCCTCTGCCCTGGTTCTTTATTCACGGAGCGGGTTCGACCAGCCGGTCATGGTCTCGACAACACCGTCTCCCCTTTTCATCCCGATTTTGCGATTTACCCGCAAGACCTCAAGTTTTGCCGAGTCATCTAATCACGTCGTTGGCACAGTGGTGTTTAGCGCAGTTGACCGAAGGCACCGTCGTCGTTGGTCATTCCATGGGTGGAGCCATCGCCCAAACTATGGCTCTATTACAGCCACAGGCCATATCTGCGCTGGTCCTGGTTGGTACCGGACCGCGGCTTCCCGTGAATCCGGATTTGCTGAACCGCTTAGTCACAGACCCGGATCGGGCCCTCGAAAACATCGCACGGTGGTCTTTGGCCCGCCAGTTCGATCCGCACTTGTACGAAATGAATTTACGTTTGTTACAGGAAGTCTCCGCTGATCGCATTTTACACGAATTAACCGCCTGCAGTCTTTTTGACAGCCGGGCGCAACTTCCCCAATACCATGGACCCGTTTTCCTCATTCGTGGCCAAGACGACCGCATGACCCCAGAAGCCTTGTCCAACGAATTTTTAACCATCTGGCCTGACATGCCCGTGCATACTATTGCCAATAGCGGCCACTTGGTAATGCTTGAACAACCGCAATTGTTCAACGAAACACTCTTGGCCATCGCGGATCACATGGCTAGCGGAAAAAATATTTGAACGACTGTCGGCTCGATTTCCCATTCCACTCACGGACATTCGATGACACAGCAAATGGTGGGACCGATTCAGCGCACTCATCATCTGAGATTCATCAACACATAAACGGTAAGACAGGGACAAATCTCCCGAGTGGAGGAAAACATACAACAAACTTAGGGAAAATCAAAGCAGTCGGATAAGAATGGCACAATGACGTGGGTCCAACGGTAAGGACAATTCGGGATTGAGGAGGCATGGGACGAATACCTCTATCAGCAGGTGGGGAGGGGCTTTGGCCAAGAACAAGACAGCGTCGATCCGCTTTGGCAAGACGGCGACCAATGCTCGGTTTTTCAAGACCTTTGGAGTGGCCCCCATTGACCCCGAAACAGCGATTGTGATATATGTCACGACCACCGAACCTTCGACTCCAAACACCGAGCAGGTCGTCTGGCAGGCATGCTGATTCCCAAATTCGGGGATGTCTCCGGGAATCCCCAACCAATCCGGCACATGATTGGGATGCGGATAATACCATGACAAAAATCGCGGAGATAACTCCAGGAACTACCACTTTTGCCGGATATCTTACCCAATCAATCCGGTACGCACCCGCGAAATATCTCATCGTGGATCGCGTGACCGTTTATCTCCAGCGATTCGACAATAATATCCCATTGTCTGCCGTTTGAGCCCTCGCTGGTCATTCGGCGACAAAAACCCGTGCGTACATCTACCCAAAGTTGAAAGACGTTTCCGAAATCGGTTAGCTCTTGATCACGGTTCCAGTCAACGGCCCACCAACCTTTCCGCAGTTCTCGTATGTGCGGTGTCTCTCCGCGTGGATCCAACCCGGGGCCTGCGAGCAGGTGCACCACATCGTCGCCGTACACGGTGTCCGGTAAGGGAGAATACCAGTTGTTAG
>JAKADI010000002.1:0-2990 GCA_021820675.1 Bacillota bacterium
GAGCCCCCAGAGCCAGGGCTTTTCTGGCATCCTCCGCAGAATGGAGGGATTCGTCCAAACAGATAGGCGTTGACAATTGCTGGGCTAACTGCCCGTGGTCCACCACGTCATCGTAAGCTAACGGCTGCTCAATCATCATCAGTTGCAGAGGGTCAAGGCGCCGAAGGTGGTCCACCTGTTCCAGCGAATACGCCGAATTGGCATCGGCCATCATGGGCACAGAAGCTCCAAAATACTCCCGTAAAGCCGTCATGGGCCCGATATCCCAGCCTGGGCGAATTTTAATCTTTAACCGGCGGTAGCCTTGTTGCCAAAAACGATCAGAAACCTCACAGAGCTGTTGAGTGTCAGGCTGAATCCCTATGGAGACTCCTACGGGAATCCGATCTGTTTTTTGGCCTCCTAAGATTTCAAATAAGGGGCGGGACAAAGACTTGGCAAACCAATCCCAAATAGCCATTTCCACGGCGGCCTTAGCCATGCGGTTTCCGCGGAGATCGTGCAGAAGCGGAAAAACTTGGCGGGGATGGGAAATTTCTTCGGGCAAACGGGGAACAATGGCGTCCCTGATCGCGTAATAGACTGAAGCGTGCGTCTCCTCACTATAAAGCGGCCAATCGGATGCCACCGATTCCCCGTATCCGTCAACGCCTTCGCCCCGCACGGTAACAACCCAGGCACGTTTGGTCTTTTCCCGGCCAAATGATGTTTCAAAAGCGGCTTTTAACGGCAGCGAAATAAATTGCAACCGAACCTGTTCAAGACGCATAGTCCTCCCCTTCCCGTTCGACCATCAGTCCCCGCACACATAACACAACCGGCCTCGGGGCAAACGCGCAATGCCTAGTACGGGATACCGGCAGTCAGCAAATTGGGCAAGGTAGTAGTCGGACCACCACGCTGCCCGGATTGGATCTTGCTGGCGCCACAACAAAATATCAGGAGGTATGGGAACCAGTTTTCTAGGGCGCCTCATAGCCTGGCTTTGCCACTTTGGGTTAAGCCCCACAAAAAAGCGGTGCGTTGGCAATGCGCCATTAATCGCGTCGCCCAATGACCCGTAGTAATTCGCATAAAAAGCCAACACGCGGGCCTTTAATATGCCTAAATTAAACCGTGCGTTGCGCATTTGCAACGGATCAAAAGTCCATCCCACAAAACCATAACCCTGCGCAAGAGCCCAGCGGACCTGATAGGCTTTCATCAAACGACCAATCCCTTGGCTTTGGTGAGACGGCAAAACGGCCATCATATGGGAATGCAAATACTCCGTCTCCTCATACCGGGCGGGGAAAGCCACAGCCATGGCCACCATAGCCCCTTCATCAAATGCTCCCAAAATGAGCCCCCCATGGTCACCAAAGACGCGCAACAAGCTCACGGGAATGGCGTCTCCTCCGGGCCACATCCGTTGGTCAATTTGAGAAACCTGCTGCAACTCTTCATGTATGCATAACGGGCGAATCGTCACCGCCATGATCCTCGATCCTCACTTCGTGATGCGGCTGTAATTGTTGAATGATTCGGGCGCTAGCTCCCCAAATCGTGCCAAAATCACCCTGATAGCAAAAGCCATGGGGACCCGTCCGACTAGCCTCCCACACGGCTGATAAAGATACCCAATATGCCTCCTCCACCTCACGAGGGTTTGGGTCCGGTGTCAATTTCCGAGACAGCCCGACAAGCCATGGCCATACCCAGTAGCGGGTGACGGCGATCGCTACTGGTTCCAGGCATCCAATACACTGGGAATGAGCAATCGCCACTCCGACTTCTTCGGCCGTTTCGCGCTTAGCCGTCTCCCACAAAGTCCGGTCCTCCGGATCTTGTTTACCCCCTGGGAAGCCTAGCTGCGCAGGATGCTCTCGCATCCACGCGGGGCGGCGGATAATCAACGTCCACCATTGGCCGCCATCGTAAGTTAACAAGACGGCCACCGAGGCTGGTCTAAATCCCTTTGGCTGTTCCCACACGGTGTTGTCTCCCTATAGATCAGTCATCCACATTATTGTAACAAAGCTAAAGACGCGCGTAGAACACGAAAAACGCGCTATTCGCCCGCCTTTCATGCGGATGAACCCGGCAGCTTGCCTCATACCTTAAAGAAACATGCGTGGAGACAGCTAAAAGATTTCCAAATTTTTAGCCTCATTCCGGGCATAGCAAACCCTCTACCGCTGTCCTCGTATGGGTTTTACCGTTCCTCCATCCTCGGCGATATGAATTGGTAGGCTTGCTGCAATAACGGGATAAACGCTTCAAGATCATAATCATAGGGAAGATGGCCGGCTCCGTGCTGGACGAGAACCGGAAATGCCATGCCCACCGCATCCCGTACCAGCGGTAAAGGAAACAAAATATCGCGGTCACCATGGATAGATACCGTTGGCACAGCGCTATGCGCAAGATGATCAATAAAGTCAGGAGCCTGATAAAATTCGCGCATTCGCGCCATTTCCCGTGCCCGCCGCCAACCATGCCGCATTCGTTTCCGGGTGTCCCCAGGCAGACCAAGAGGCTCAACTCCTAAGGCGCGCAAGATGCGATTACCGTAGAAATCCAAACTGGTGAGCCAAATGCCTATTTGGTTCAGCCACGGCCAAGGAGAGGCTTTCATCGCGTTATGGGGAAAGAAATAGCCTGCGCTGGCCACGAGTACCAGTCCTCCGACCTCATCCGAATGCACCCTTACCACATCACCGGCTACCATGCCTCCAAAAGAATGGCCGACCAAAATCGGATGTTGACAATTTAATCCCTGGATAAATTGATGGACGGCTTCTCGAAAATCTTCCAGCGTTTGCACGAACGCCGGCAAATCCGAGTCACCAAATCCCGGCAAGTCAATGGCCACATATTGACCCGGCACCGGCTGTCTTTCCAATAAATCGGCAAACGCCCACCTGGACGATCCCATACCATGGATAAAAAGCCACGTCGGTTTCTCTCCGGTGCCTTCCCACAATGACCATGCCAATCGAATGGGGCAT
>JAKADI010000002.1:3000-15565 GCA_021820675.1 Bacillota bacterium
GTGGATCACTCATCATGCGTCACCACCAAAATTGAGCACTGTTCCCACTCGCCGTAACCACTTGAAAAATCTGTCGGGTCAAGGCCCTGGGCATGCGGCAGATCACAAGTCCTTTGTCATTGGTTACCCCACTCCCGACAACTACAGCGCGTGAAGATGGCCTCGAGCGGTAAATCCGCAACGCTTCCCCGGCAATGGGCACTCCACTTCCGGCCTTGACCACCGACACCAGGAGCCGAACTGCCGATAGCGGTTCAACCGCTACGGACTGATCACTGCCTCCAGTGGCAAAATGCCACTGCAAATGCACCCGGCGGCGATGGTCGTTATTAAAAAGAGCATCCGCAGTCACTGACACGCTGTAATGTGTATTCGGCCGCAGAACACTCGACGGAACAATCCCCAACTGATTGCTGGCCATATTGTGAAATCCCGGCAGATCAGTTGCGGTCGGGACCACGGTATGCCCCATAGTCAGTTGCGTCTTGACATCCGCAAGCTGTTGCACCGTCGGAAAATCCACAGTAATCGGATAACCGAATTGCCGGGAAAACCCCCCCGGCACCGGATCAGGGCTTTCGATATCAACCCATCCCGTGCTAATTCCCTGTTGATTTGCCGCCGGGTAGACTACGGCCAGGGGTAGAGACGACCGCTACCCAAATCCCAGGTCCATAACGACTGCTCCCGAAGGCCCCGTGCTGTCCCCCGTACCAATAGCGACAGCATTAGGCGACAAAATAGACAGGCGGTGATAGACCGTATCGATCAGATTTTGAATGACGGTCAAAGGCGCCACCGGAACCGACCATTCAATGCCGACTTCCCCATCGAGAGGGCTAGACCAGCCGAACGACATATCCCGATTCCAAGGATCGGATCCACTAAAGCCCGGCTTTGACGGTTGTTCGAGATGAAAGGACGGTTGGTGGTATCCGTTTCGCTGAAGATAGCGGGCATGGGCAGCCGCGGCGTATGCCAATGATTGGCTCCACTTCACGTCCGATTCATATAAGCGGCTGCGCACCGTGTTAAGAGCACTTAAATATGCTCCTTGCAACCGGGTTCCCAAGTAGGAACCCAAGTCGCGTATTTGGCTGGCAGACCAGGGATTCACCTCTATGCGCCACGTCGACACCGCCGTTTGAAACCCGGGGGTAAGAAACCGTACGATATATTGGCCAGGAGCCAAAGTCCCTGACACCGGAACGCCTACAAAACCGCTGGATTCATACGAGAGCGGCCCCGTCTTGACAACCCCTTGGGGACCCGTCAATTGAAGCTGAAAGTGGTCGCTCTTCAACTTCTTTGGATTATCGCCGATAAACTGCACACCAACATGGTGAGGAGACCGAAAAGTTTGATAGGAATTGGGAATGACGGGGCTAATGATGTTCTCCGATTCATAACCGTCATTAATCCGGGTTGAATAGGGCCCAAACGATGTGTAAGGGACCGATGATATTCCGTCGACCTGGAATGGTATCGTAAAATTTGTCACACGGCCATCCAGCAGGGTCCCTGCACAGGCTAACAGTAACAACACCATGACTTTGCCGATTCGAAAGGTTCCCGACACACCGTCCTCCTACCCGACTTTAGACCTTGATCTACAATCGGCCTTTTGCATTCATTTCTGCGAGAACAACACGAATTTGATCCGGGTCCAAAGGTCCTGTCACCTGTTCAATCCCATCCACTACGCCACAGGCACTGACAACTCGCGCAACTTGGCTTAATGCCCCGGAAATCGCGGCCAATTGGGTTAAAATGGCTTTACAATCCTCATCCCGCTCAAGCATAGCCTGCACCCCACGCGCTTGACCTTCAATACGACGCATACGGCGTATTAAATCATCCCGGTCCCAATATTTTGCAATGACAAGGCGTTTTTCTACGTCCATGAATTACACCTCACCGCCCTTTGCGTCTGTAGGATATCCGGCTTATCGTGAAAAGATGCCGTTGTACCCCATATTATATACCCTGCCTGGTATAAAGACGAGTCATGCAACGTTTCATCCGGTCTGCTTTCAGGTGTTCTTTCGCTACTTGAAACAGATTGGAAACAAGTTCCGTGTTTAATAACCTTAACACCAAGCAGATGGCGAGGCAAAACGCTGAACGTGGGGATTCTAAAATACAATCTCGTCAGGGTATGGTGTCAAGCTGAAATTTCAACAGGCCAACGGAACAGGTAAGAAGGAGGTCGTTGACGATGCTAACCATTATGATTTGCCCTAAATGCCGTCGTTATGCGTTGCGAACCATTACCAACCACACATCGGAAGATATTTACAAGATGTGTGACAACTATCCGATCTGTTCGTATGTGGCCGATTTGGAACCATGGATTCCTATTGACCTCATTAGTGCCGAACACTCACCCGTTTTGAGTCACACCGCCTAAGTTGCTGTCCGCCTTGAACTTCCATATACTAGAAAAGGGCGTTTGTCGATGACACGTGAGCGCAGTTAATGGCACGGCAGAGGACCCCGATGTCTGCCGTGCCATTTTGTTTTGGCATCGTCCGTTGACAACACGTTTATGCGAGAGGGCGGAATCTTGTGATCGCTTGGGCCTATGATCGTCCCTTTTTCATCATAGCCAGCCAGAAAATCGGCTCCCACGACGGCCACAGCCCGTCATTGTGTGCATTTCTCTCCAGGGTCAACGATTTAGCAAATTCCGGCTTCGGCGTGGGCCCGGACCCCTACATAGGGCCGCTCATGCGGGCCCGACAAAAAAATTTTTGGGGTCTGACGCGTAAAGAGAGCTGCCATTCGGTCGCACCAGGATCCCGGATCTCGTGGCTCGCCAATGGGGTGCCCCGGTCGCTGGTCGCGACTAGTCCTGGCTTCCGCCTTGCACGGCGCAAGCCGGCACATGGCGGGATAATTCTCGTTGCGCAGGAAATCATGGACGGTTCGCATTTATCTCATACTAACCAAAAACCGGCGGGAGCAACTTCCGCCCACGGTTTTAGTCAATCAAACAAGGAGGTTTTTTTATGTCCAGTCCCGGCTATTATCGGTATCCGGCTATTGCCCAACATCATATTGTATTTGTGTCTGAGGACGATTTGTGGACGGTGGACCAACAAGGCGGGATTGCCCGCCGACTGACGGCAGGTTGGGGGTCGGCCACTCGTCCTGTATTGTCCCCGGATGGTCAATGGGTAGCTTTTGTGGGCCGGGAAGAAGGCGATAACGAGGTTTATGTGATGCCGCAAGCAGGCGGTGAAGTTACCCGGTTGACCTATCTGGGAGCCAATACTCAGCCCGTGGCCTTCCATCCGGATGGATCTCTTATCATCTCGTCCAATAAAGGGCAACCATTTCGGGCGTTGTTTATGTTGTACCGACTCCCGATAACGGGAGGAGAGCCCGTACCACTGAATTTGGGCCCTGCCAACAATGTGGCTTATGGCCCCCGCCAACAAGTCGTCTTAGGCCGCAACACGGCGGATCCGGCGCGCTGGAAAAGATATCGGGGTGGCACACGCGGCCAATTATGGATCGATGCCGATGGCAGCGGGCAATTTTATCGTTACGAAGCCGTCAACGGAAATTTCGGCTCCCCAATGTGGATTGACCGCCGAATATTCTTCATTTCCGACCACGAAGGGTACGGGAATATCTATTCGATTGATCCGGACGGCAGCCATCTTGAACGCCACACCGACCACGAAACATATTATGTGCGCAATGCTTCCAGCGATGGACGTTATGTGAGCTATCAATGCGGGGGCGACTTATATGTCTTGGACCCCAAGACGGGTAACAATTCCCGTTTGGCGATCGAATATTACAGTCAAAAAACCCAAGTGGAACCCTATTACGCCCAAGCGCAGAATTATTGGACCGATTATGCCTTAAACCCCTGCGGGGACAAAGTGCTCGTCACCACACGAGGAAAATTGTATCAAATGGGAAATTGGGAAGGACCTGCAGAACCGCTAGGGGCGTTAGACGGCGTTCGGTACCGACTAAGCCAGTGGGTGCCTGACACTGGCCACGTGCTCACGATTTCCGACGACGGGGGGGAAGAAGGCCTAGAATTACTTGATCCGCATAACAATACGCGCAAGCGCTTTCCGGGTCATATCGGCCAGGCCACTGCGCTCAAAGTTGCTGGGAACGGTCAATTCGCAGCCATTGCCAACCAACATCATGAATTATGGTTAGCCGATCTCAAAGCATTGACCTTAACCCAAATTGATTCATCCATTTACGGTCCAATTCGCGGCGTAAACTTTTCACCAGACAGCCGCTTTATTGCCTATGGACTTCACCAATCCGCCAAAACCTGCGCGATCAAAGTCTACAACCTGACTACACGGGACACGCAATGGATTACGCGTCCGGTTCTCATCGATGCCGATCCGGTCTTTGATCCCACTGGCCGCTTCTTATACTTCTTGTCTTACCGTGTCTTTGATCCTGTCTATGACAACCTCCGCTTCGATTTAGGGTTTCCCAACGGGATGCACCCGTATGTGATTCCTCTGCAAAAAAATCAACGGTCACCCTTTGTTCCGGAGCCACGGCCGCTGGTTGAAACGGCGGAGAAATCGGAAGATAGCGACGGGACAAACCCCGACAATCCCGTTTTAATGGATATGGACGGTATCTTAGACCGCGCCGTTCCTTTCCCCGTACCCGAAGGTTTGTACCGCCAGATTCACGCTGGCGTGGACAAAGTGTATTGGACCACAGTCGCACCCCATGGCAGCTTGCAATCATCGTTCTATGCGGGTGAAGCCCATGACGCCACCTTGCATGAATATTCTCTAAAAGACCTCAAAGCCGAAATCTTGGGATCTCATGTCACAAATTTTTCGTTGAATGCCCAACATAATACCATGGCAGTGCGCTTAGGCAAGAAACTCCGGATCGGAAAGGCTGGCGATAAACTCGACGAAAAAGGTTCTTCAAAACCTGGCCGTGAATCGGGGTTCGTGGACTTTGGGCGTATTTCGCTATTTGTTAACCGGCGAGCGGAATGGGAACAAATGTTACGAGAAGCCTGGCGTCTCATGCGGGACAATTTTTGGTCCGAGTCGATGTCTGGCCTAGACTGGGAAAATATTTTTCATCGCTATCTACATTTATTGCCCCGTATTGCCACTCGCTCCGAGTTTTCCGATTTGGTTTGGGAAATGCAAGGCGAACTGGGTACGTCACATGCCTATGAATTAGGTGGCGATTACCGTCCCGAGCCCAACAACCGTATTGGCTTTTTGGCCGCGACCTGGCATTGGATAGCGGAAGGGAACGGGTATCAAATCATGCACATCGCCCACGGCGACAGCACCCTGGAAGGAGAAAACTCGCCGCTTTTAGCACCAGGCATCGACTTACAAGAAGGCGATGTCATTACCTTGGTTGACAATAAGCCGGTCGACCCCGCGCTGCCGCCAGAAGCTCATTTAATCAATAAGGCTAACCAATCTGTCCGGCTAACCTACCTGGCCCGTGGTGAAAAGACGCCTAGAACAGCCGATGTGATCGCGTTGTCTCAAGAAATGCCTGTCTATTACCGGGAATGGGTTCACAAAAACCGTCAGCAGGTCCACCAGAAATCTCACGGTCGACTAGGCTATGTTCATATTCCCGATATGGGACCGCGGGGATTTTCCGAATTTTATCGCGCTTATCTAAAAGAATCCGAATATGAAGGGCTTATCGTCGACGTCCGTTTTAATGGGGGTGGCCATGTGTCCCAATTGATTTTAGAAAACCTGCAGCGCAAACGCCTAGGTTATGACGTGTCGCGCCATGGGCAACCCGAACCCTATCCGCAAGACAGCGTGTTAGGCCCCATGGTCGCGCTGACCAACGAATATGCCGGATCGGACGGCGACATTTTTTCCCACGCCTTTAAGCTTATGAATCTCGGGCCGTTGGTGGGACAGCGAACCTGGGGTGGCGTCATTGGCATATGGGTTCGCCACCGGTTAGTTGATGGCAGTGTCACGACCCAGCCTGAATTCTCCTTTTGGTTTAAAGACGTCGGATGGGGGGTCGAGAACTATGGGACGGACCCGACGATTCCCGTGGAAAATCGCCCGGAAGATTACGTACAGCATTACGACCGCCAGCTCGACCGAGCCATAGACGAAGCGATGGAATTGCTCATAAGCAACCCTCCGGCGATACCCGATTTCAGTCAAAAACCCCTCTTGTCGCCTGAGCCCTTACCGCCCAGATCCCCAGGCCGGTCTTAATCTCGGCCTCGGGATCCAATGCTTAGAGGGATTACGGTCAATATTCGACTCTCGGAATCTGTGTGGATGGCATGATAGGATTCGGGAGCATAGCCGCCCGGTGAAGACATAGACTGTGGTAAGGACGAGCCATTTACCGGTTAAAGATCGCCGCCACCGGAAGTTGAACCCGTCCCCATATTGCGGCAAAGCATCTCATAGATTCAGGAATTTACCATGCTTCGGCATGTTGAGAAAGGCAAGGCAGACTATCATGTCAGGAAAATTTTTTGACTTCGTACGACCATGGCAGTGGGGAACCGAATACTTTCGGGTAGTACGGCCTCGCGTTGTTGGACTCATCACTCCCTTGCACCGCCAAGCAGAACATATTCCCGATCCGGTTTTACGGGAACAAGCGCTGAGTTCTTTACGCACCAAGCAATTTCATTGCGAAGGCGGCGGGGTTTTCGGCGCTCCGTCCCGCGATCCACATGGTTATGTCCTGGAGTTTTTAGTCCCCTATCAAAGTTTGTGTGACTATTTAGATACGGTCACGGACCGCGGGCCTTCGCAAGACCCTGACAATTTGCGCTGGCTTCATCAATCGCTGATCGACGCCGTCACGCCGAATGCCCCAGTCCGCAATTACTACCGCAATCATCCCCATCAAGAAGACGGCGGCTATTTAGCGTCACTGGTTCAAAAGTCACAAGGAGCGCTTACTCATTTCCCTAGCTATCAAGCTGTTCAAGGCGCTATCACCCGTCTCGCCCAGTTATATGTGGATTTGCAAGTGTATAAGCATGGCCCCGTTCCCACTCGGGTTGAGCGCTTGGTCAGCTGGTTTCAACGTGAATCGGATCCCTGCGACGAGTTGCTTTGGTGGGAATTTGCGGCGGGAACCGGATCGACACTGGGGATCTTCGCGTTATTGACTTTGGCACTCAACCCCGCCTTGCCCGAAACCCAGGTGCCGGATCTCCTTCGTCTGTATTTTCCCTGGATTGGAGCCCTGCACATCCTCTTGGACTATCTTATTGATCAAGAAGAAGATCGCAGGGGAGGTGATTTAAATTTCATCACCTTTTACCAAAGTCCTGAACAGGCGATCCAACGTTTGCAGTGGATTTATCACCACATTGTCCGCATCGCGGCGTCTTATCCAGATGCCGCCTTTCACCGCTATGTCGCCCGGGGACTGTTGGGTTTTTACCTCTCAGACCGGAAAGTCCGCCGCGAATTAAACCGGCCTGCGTGCCAATTGCTGGCCACAGGCGGCAGCGTCAGTATTGGAGTGTGGCTAGCCGCTCATGTTGGTCGAGCTCCATGATTTTCTCACCAAGGCTCGCGCAATGCGCAGCAGGTCATACGAATATTGGCCTCCTAAAGCAGAAAATAAGCTCTTTAAAGACTGTGATGGATCCGAGATCAGCACGCTTTTCACCTGTTTTTGGATACGGGGATGGACCAGGCTGTCACCATACCAACGCCACGCCATCGTGTCCTCTTGGTCAATCCACGCTTCCAGGTAGCCGATGACTGTTGATGGTTTCCGGTCCACACGTTCGGCCACTTGGGCAATCGGTATGCCTTCCATAAACAAAGCCCAGGCTTCCTGCTTAGCCGATGTGCCCATGTTTTCCGACGGTGCCGTCGATGCTGCGTCACGAAATAACGCAACTAAGGCCTCTCCGTAACGGGCGCATTTCACCGGACCCACGCCGAAACATTGGCGCACTTGTTCCACATTGGTGGGATGGCGCTCACACAATTCTCGTAACGCGCGGTCACCAAAAATCATATAGGGAGCGACATGTTCTTGCCGTGCTTGCATTTGCCGCCACGCCCGCAACCGTTCGAACATGGGGAGATCTAGACTGTCCGTACTAGCTGGGGAAGGATCCAAACGGCGATCACAAATATCACAGCACTCCGGAGCTGTGTGCGGCCCAGGATTTGTTGCGACTTGGCCGAAATACTGCGTGATCACCTCCCGCCGACACGTCGGCGATCCGATATAGGCCCGCATTTGCTCATACTGCGCTAGACGGTGCCCATAAAGCCGCGTTAACCGATCCTTCAGAGCATGGGTCATCCACTGTTCCATGGGCTTTTTAACATCCACTAAGGCCTGATGAGCCTTTTTGGCCACGACCTGCACAGCTTCCATGTCTTCCAAAGCGGTGAGCACGATATCCCACAAAGCTTCACCGTCCCCGTCTTGGGTGCCAAGATGCCACCACAGAGGTTGATGTAGGGGACGTTGGCTGATGGCCGCCATAATGCCGTGAATCATATGAAGACGCGGACGTTCACGTTCTAGCATTCCCAGCCGTTGGGTGATGTCCGCAGGCGTCACAATGAGTCTTGCCCAAGCCCTTTCGCCATCACGTCCGGCACGCCCCCATTGTTGGGTATAGGAATCCAAAGATTCCGGCAGGCCAATATTTATCACGCCCCGAACATCACTGCGGTCAATGCCCATACCAAAGGCCGTGGTCGCCACCACAAGACGCAATTTTCCGTGTGAAAACGCATCGTGGACAGCCATACGTTCCGCCTGGTTCATACCCGCATGGTAAATCCCGACTTGGCCACCGGCGCTTAGATTCTGACTCAACCACCGCCCCCAATACTCGGTTTGTTTACGAGTGGCCGTATACACGATCATAGCCCCCGGCTCCTGACGCACCGCCCCGAGAACCGCCGTGTGCTGCTGGTGACGATTTGGCGCCGTCTCGGCCGCCAAAAAAATATTCGTGCGCTCCATGGGTTGCCGATGGACCACGCAGCGGTCCGGGCCCAACCCTAGCTGTCTTAAAATATCGTCTTCGACCTGCCGGGTGGCTGTCGCCGTGAGTGCCAAAACAGGCGGGGCACCCAGCAAACGGTGAAATTGTTTGATCCGCCGATAATCCGGGCGAAAATCATGCCCCCATTCGGAAATCGAATGGGCTTCGTCAACAACCAGTAAACTACACCGCAAATGGTTGATCTGCCGTAATAAATCAGGATGGCGGATTCTTTCCGGAGCAAGAAAAATGACATGATATCGCCCTTGTCGCCAATCCCGCAGCACATTGGCGCTGGGTTTCGCCAGGCTGTCCCAGTGACTCCATTGCGCCGCGGCAATTCCCAGTTCACTTAACCGCCTCGTTTGTTCTCGCATTAAACTGAGTAAAGGAGAAATAACCACGGTGGGTTTTGGCAATAAGACGCTAGGAAGTTGGTAACATAATGATTTTCCCGCTCCGGTTGGCAATATGGCTAATTGTGATTGCTCAAGAAAAATGCGGCTGATAATTTCCCGTTGCAGCGGCCGGAAGTCGGAGAGATGAAACACGTCGTGCAGCGCTGATTCGATTGATCGATGCAAGGATGCGGGAATGCCCATTGTCTCCATGATAAGTTATTCGCGATGAACCTGTCATATTCCTGTCACCCTAGAAGTACGCAAAATTTCGTCTTTTCCCAATCCCAATAAAGCTTTACACTAAAGTCATTGCGACTAATTCATTTTACGCATGAAAGGGGAGCACCTGTGTACTGGGCCCAAAGCGACAACCTACCAACCTCCGGAATCCGTGAAATTCTCGATATTGCCTTGCAAATGCCTGATGTCATTCGTTTAGAAACCGGCGAACCGAATTTCCCCCCCGACCGCGCTGTTATCGATGCTTTTCACCAAGCCGCTCGATCAGGGCATAATCGCTACACCTCATCATGGGGCCACCCCCAACTACGGGAAGCCTTAATCGATAAAATTCAGCGTATCAATCACGTCCAGCGTGCAGCCAATGAAATCGTGGTAACCCCAGGAGGAAGCCCTGGTTTGCTGCTCGCCTTTTTGGGCATATTGCAGCCTGGTGATGAGTTGCTGGTTCCCAACCCCGGCTGGCCCGATTATTTGGGCGGGGTGTATGCGCTGCATATCCAACCGATTTCGTACCCCATGCCAGCTCCAGAATTTTGGCCAGACTTGGGGCAATTACAGACTCTGGTCACATCTAAAACCCGGGCGATTGTGGTCAATTTTCCCGGAAATCCCGCGGGAAGCATCCCGCCCGTTAAGGTGATCGAAGAGCTCGTCGCGTTCGCCAGAAAACATGACTTATGGATCATTTCTGATGAGGTCTATGACCAAATTGTCTTTACCGATCAAGTGTTGTCGCCGGCCCAAATTGCCCCGGAACGTACGATTTCCGTCTATTCATTCTCTAAAACCTATGCCATGACGGGATGGCGTCTGGGCTACGTCACGGCACCTTGGCCCTACAGCGAATCACTCTACCGCGTGGCTATGGGTTTGTGGTCTTCGGTTTCGGAACCATTGCAGTACGCAGGGCTTGCGGCTTTGAACACGGGAGGGGAAGGCATCCAAGCCCGCCTCGAACACTATCGCCGCCGCAGGCAATTAGCCTGGGAGCTGTTACAATCCTACGATATTCCCTGCCATCTTCCCGATGGGGCGTTTTATGTCCTCGTTGACATTTCCTCTATGCAAATGCATTCCCGGGACTTTGCCCTCAAACTGCTGGAACACGAACATGTCGCCGTTGCCCCAGGATCCACCTTCGGCACAGAGACCCGTAACTTTGTCCGCATTTCCTTGGCATCCTCGGAAGAGGACCTGTCCAGGGGACTGACGGCGCTGGCGCAGGTCCTTGCCACCGGTTATAAATTTAGCACGACGACACTAGGATAAGTCATTTCTAAAATGGCGTGCTCGGGGCCTTCCCGTCCGAGTCCTGAATCTTTGATGCCTCCATAGGGCATGTTATCCGCACGGTAGGAGGATGAATCATTCACGATGATGCCTCCTACCTCAAGTTTTTGTGCACAGTCCATAGCCACCGACAGCGACTGCGTGAAAACGCCCGCTTGCAACCCGTAACGGCTGTCGTTAGCCCACTGTATTGCCTGAGTGATGTCGTCATAAGGAACCAGCCCGGCCAAGGGCGCAAACGCTTCTTCCGCCATCATGCGCATCGAGGGAGCCACGTCTACCAGGAGGCCGGGAGTTAAGATTGATCCCTGCTTCTGGGCAGGAAGAAGGGCTTTCGCGCCCTGCTTCAGCGCCTCTTCATACCATGACCAGGCCCGATTAGCTGCCTCGTCGGTAATCATGGGACCGACATCCGTGTGAGGATCTTCAGGATCGCCTACAACCAGGGATTTCGACGCCTTCAGGAGTAATTCCTGAAACGTGTCAAAAACCGTACGCTGAACATAAATCCGCTGCACCGCGATACAGACTTGTCCAGCATAACCGAATGCCCGTGCAGCCAAAGTTTTGGCGGCCAACGCCATGTCCGCGTCGCCATGCACAATATTGGCCGAGTTATTGCCCAGTTCCAACAGCACCGGCTTCAACGCCGCCTGGGCACGAATGTCCTGACCGACTCTTTGGGAGCCTGTGAAGCTAATCAAGTCAATTTGGGGATGCGACACCAGCTTCTGGCCCAATTCGGGCCCCGATGCTGTCAGAACGTTTAGCCACCCGCCAGGTAAACCGGCATCGCTAAATAGTTCCGCAAGTTGCATCGCTATTAATGGTGTTTGGGGCGCCGGTTTCAAAATCACCGCATTTCCTCCGGCCAAGGCTGGAGCCACTTTGTGCAACACCAAGTTAAGGGGAAAATTGAAAGGCGTGATCGCTAAAATCGTTCCATAAGGTTTGCGCAGCGTCCAAGCCAACCGATTTTCGGAACCGGGATTGCCCCGAACGGGAATTTCTTCTCCATGCAACGTTTTGGCTGCCACCGCCGCATAGTGTAGCGTCTGCTGCCCCCGGCTAACCTCGGTTCGGGCGTCCTTTAAAGGCTTGCCAGCCTCCTGGCATATCAGTTGCGCCAACACCTCTAGCCGCTCTTGCAATAAATCCGCTGCTGTCTCGAGAATCCGGTAGCGTTCATGAATGCTCAACGGCTGACGTTGAGCCTTTTTCGCACTCTCGATAGCCATGTCAATCGCGTCATCATCCGCTTCTGCCGCCATTTTGATGATGCCGTGGTGATATTTGTGGTACACAGGGTAGCTGTCAGCTACCGGTACCCGCCTCCCGTCAATCCACACATCGGCCATAACCCTCACCCCTTTGATCGTTTCGTCCTACTCTGATGGATTGATCGACCTCCAACCAGTACTCAACAACTTTGGCCATTTTTCTTGGTTATTGCCAGTTTACCATTGGGTATTCCTAGCAGGTCAGCGCAACGCGTTGTCTAAATCCTCAATTAAGTCCTCCACATCTTCAATGCCCACAGACAGGCGAATGAGAGCAGGACCAATGCCGCGGCGACGCCTCTCCGCTTCCGGCAGCGCACTGTGGGTCATGGTGTCGGGGTGACTCA
>JAKADI010000446.1 GCA_021820675.1 Bacillota bacterium
TCCCCGTTGACCAGCAGGATAAGGGGCGACACGTCGCGCAGGCCTTCGACTACGCGCTGGCGATGATGGAAGAGATGCAGCGGCGGTTGCGTCTCTCGCAAGTGGCTCTCAACGAGCTGGCGTCTAAAGCCGTGCGCACAGCAACCGAAGTCAATCCCGCTACCTTACCATTGTGGCCTCCGTTCTAGGTCGCAACTTCGACCCGACCGCCGGTCGGTTCCGGAAAAAGGAGTGTATGCAATGGACGAACAACAGCAATTTTGGCTCCTGTGTGCGCTCCTGCGCGAGCAGGTCTATCGGGTTTGGGACTTAGCGGTCCTTAATGCTCGCAACCCGACAGCCCTCCAACGCTTCGAGGCGATGCAAGACGTGGTCCCGGGGAAAATCGTCTGCGAAACCAGTCTGCGTGTCGGCGACCCACGCAACAGCCATCGGACTCTTGTTGGAAGTTGGTCAGCAGCCGCGGCCCGATTGGGACGAGGCCGAAGATGGCCCCAATCTTGGGGAACGATACTGGCTCATTCGGACATTGGATGGGCGGGACTTTCGTTGGACCAATGCGATGTTTGTCGTGGTGCCCGAACCGGCGGTGCATCCTCGCTACGAAGTCCGGTCGATTTATGACCAGCTGCGCACTCTTTGGGCTCAGAAGGTAGAAGTCCCTGACAACCCAGCCCGCACGCACTAACTCAATTTCAAAAGGAGTGGATGAATCATGCCCGATCGCATGGCGGCAACGATTGTATTCCCGACGTTTGCGCTGGACTTGGAGCCCATTCGCGACGCGGTTCAGGCCGAGGGACAATCCGATGAACGCGCGGCGCTCTCTGATGGTACGACCGAGATGACCATGTACGAGGCCGCATGGGGCGCTTTTCCCGATTTGGAACCTGCCTTGGTGAAAGCCGGCATCGCTTTTGACCGCCGTTCCGATGCCAAATACGAGTACAACGCAGAGGTGCGTTACTTCCGGCCCGCCACGGGCGCAGAGCCTGTGATCGATCAGACGATGCAGACCTTGGCTGACCACACGCTCGTCATTAGCCTCGATGAGTTGCAAGAGCTGGGACGGGGACGGCGGCTCAGCATGAAAGCCGTGCGGGCCCATCTCGGGGTGCCGCGAGACACGGTCGCCCAGTGGACGCGGCGCAACAGACGGCGATTTCGCGAGGCGATGTCGTCATGAAAAAACTGCTGTGGATTGTAATCGTTGTGCTGGCCCTCGGTGGCGCTGGATACGGCGCGGTTCGCGCCCGGGTGGTCCACGTCACCTGGCCACCACGAGCCCTCAAAGCCTATCAGCAGCACCAGACCGTCGCGCCGTTAACGGCCGCGAATTCCACCTTGGTCACAGAGTCGAAGATTACCAGCAACCTGGCCGGCACGGGACATTTCATTGCTTTAACCCTAGTGTTTCGCGTCCGGAACACCGCATTAGCGCAAGCGGGGGGGCAACCCAACAATGTGACGGGCGGCACGGGAGCGCCTGCCTTAGATGCTCGAATCAAGGCCGACGTCACATTGCTTTGCCGGAGTACGCATTATGCTCAGGTACAAACCCCCGCGGGTGACGCGGTGTTCCGCCGCCGCTTGGACCAGATTCTCGTGCGCATCTTTGGCGCGCACCAAGTCGGGCAAGTCTATCTACCGTCATTTATCACCCAATGAGAAGGAGAGGGCTGCTCCACATGAATACGCGAGTGTCTTACCTGTACCGCGACGGAGCGAACAACAAGCATGGCAACGATGAAGTCATGGCCGGGACGTTGACGGCTGAGCAAGTTGCAGACATCCGCCGGGTCTGCGATGAGGGTATTTGGTTTATCCCGGGCGAGGTGGGACTGTCGGAGATTCAGACCTATTGGCGCGACCAGGGATATGCCTATCCGACGGACAATGACCATGCCTGGTGCGAGTTAAACGATCCTGAACCCACCGACGATCCACCCACCGTGGAAATGACGGCCGACGCGTTCTATAACCGATTTGTTTCCATCAGCGAATGGGACGTAGATGGCGCCATGAAGCGCTTGGGCCTCGTGCCGGCGTAGCTCTGGGTACCGCACAACGGGTTTCTCCCGATTCTAAGACTAGGGGCGGATGGAACCGGCAAGAATTGCACAAGAATAGGACGTTACGGAATGGCTGGCGAAACAAAATGATAAACAATACAA
Organism: Bacillota bacterium; assembly: GCA_021820675.1. Taxonomy (GTDB): domain Bacteria; phylum Bacillota; class Sulfobacillia; order Sulfobacillales; family Sulfobacillaceae; genus Sulfobacillus. Next base: position 2,175 of record JAKADI010000446.1, read on the forward strand.
TCTGAAGCTTAGCAAATATAAAGAGGAGCAAAAGCTGATCCGCGAGAATGTAAAAGGTATTGAGGCCTCCAGTAAGCTTAGTCAGCAACTCGATGTTAAGGCACTTGAGGAAGATCTGAAAAAATATGCCTATGATACCGGGAAAGCAGAACGTTTCAACCAATGGGTGAAACATCTGCAAAACGATATTTATCTGAATGAAACAGTGAATGTAGTGAATGATATGATCGACCAGGACAAGCTTGTTTATAGCAGGAAATAGTTCCTTCACTAAAAGAAAGATTGATGTCGCTTCTGGAAAGGTTCAAAAAGGTCAAAGTTTTTGCGTTTGATGTTGATGGCGTTCTTACCAATGGCAGTCTTTACCTGATGGAGTCAGGTGAGCAGGTAAGGGCAATGAATATAAAAGACGGCTATGCTCTTCAACTGGCCGTAAAGAAAGGATATCATATAATTATTATCTCGGGTAGTTATTCCGAGCCAGTAATTGCACGGTTGAAAAAACTCGGAGTGCACGATGTTTTTATGCGCGTGGAAAACAAGACTGCCATTTTGGAGGAGTTTATTTCCGGCAAAAAAATTACCCGTGAGGAAGTTCTGTATATGGGCGATGATATACCTGATTTGGATATCATGAATTATTCCGGACTTGCAACCTGTCCGGTTGATGCCGTAGATGACATTAAAGAAATATCCTCGTATATTTCCAGGTTCAAAGGAGGAGAAGGCTGTGTGAGGGATGTTATTGAAAAGGTCCTGAAGCTAAACCATCATTGGGATATGGCTTCCGCGATTAAAAGCATCTAAATGAAGCTTATTATTGCTTTCCTCAGGCTTATCAGGTCCATCAACTTATTGTTTATTGCCCTGACGCAGATCCTGTTTCATTATTTCGTAATCGTTCCGCTTTTTGCTCAAAGCATCAATGGGCCTGC
>JAKADI010000003.1 GCA_021820675.1 Bacillota bacterium
GTTGTTATGAAACCATCTCGCGAGGAGATTGCGCAACGCGATGAGCAGGTTTTACGGCGATTCGGTTATGTGCAAGAGCTGTATCGTACTATGGGTGGGTTCTCGAATTTTGCCATTTCATTCACCATTATTTCCATTCTTAGTGGTCCTTTGACTTTGTTTGGATTCGGATTAGCTGCCGCGGGGCCAGCGGCGTCTGCCTATGGCTGGCCGATTGTGACCCTGTTTGTGATGTTTGTGGCCTTGAACATGGCCGAGACTGCGTCCGCCTTTCCCACGACCGGGGGCCTGTATTTTTGGTCCAGCATGCTTGGCGGAGCGGGGTGGGGCTGGTTTACCGGATGGTTTAATTTGATTGGCCAGGTCGCTATTACGGCGGGAATCGATTACGGCTTGGCCCTCTTCGTGGATGCATTAATTAATCAGTATGCGCCGACATTTCCGGTTGCGGGTCACGCGGGAGCGGTGGCCACATTAGGAATTTATGCGGTCATTTTGTTGATTCACGCTTGGCTGAATGTGAAAGGCGTACGTTTAGTCTCGTTGTTAAACGATGTGAGTGTGTGGTGGCATGTCGGAGGAGCCTTCATTATTGTCGCGGCGTTGGCCTTTTTGGCTCCGCATCATGCCCATTTATGGTCATTCGCATTTACGACGCTTAAGACCCAAACGGGATTTACCCGGTGGTATGGATTTTTGATCGGACTCTTGCTCGCGTCATACACCATTACCGGCTTTGACGCCTCAGCGCATATGTCTGAAGAAACGCTGGGCGCATCCAATGCGCCATCGTGGGGTATTGTCATGTCCGTGGCGATTTCCGGAATTGTTGGCTATATTCTGCTGTTGGGCATGGTAACCGCGTTGCCGTCGCTGTCCGCCGCGCTCAAAGCCTCCAACCCGGTGCTGTATGTGTTAACGACCCGCTTAGGATCGACTGGTGGGACCCTGTTGTTCGTGATCGCGTTGGCGGCCATGTTCTTTTGTGGAATGTCATCGGTTACCGCCAATTCCCGAATGATTTACGCGTTTGCCCGGGACCAAGGGTTGCCGGCGTCGGGTCCGTTAAAGCGGCTAAATGATATTCGTTCACCGTATAATGCTATCTGGGTTGCTGTCATTTTAGCGTTTGTTTTAGCCGTTCCCGCCTTATGGAGTAGTGTGGTTTATTCGGCTGTGACGTCCATCGGCGTCATCGGGCTCTTCGTTTCCTACGTGACTCCAGCGTTTTTAAAGTTGATTTACCCGTCGCGCTTTACGCCGGGACCTTGGTCCTTAGGGAGATTTAGCCGCGTGGTGGGTATCATTGCCGTGGCCTGGGTGGTATTCATTTGCATCTTGTTTTCACTGCCTGTGGCGCGACCCGTGACCCTAAGCAACTTCAACTATACGCCTGTGGTGTTGGCTGTGGTGGTTGTCGCTTTGGCCGTCGCCTATCTTACTCGCGTTCGCCATCATTTCAAGGGACCGGCCATTTTGCAAGAGCGGTTGGGAGATGCGGACGACGAGTCGTATGCCGGGGAGTAAGTGCGACCATGCGAAAGTCTAAAAGTTAGGCAGGGGGGGTGGTGATCACCACCACGATGTTCCCGGCACAGAGCGATTACCGGTGGACCGGGGGGTTTCCCCTACACCGGCCAGTGCCCCGGGGAACATCGCTGGTGGCCTCCTGAATAGCCCACATTTGGGATCACCCATCGTCCCGCCTCGTTAAGTGGGTGGAATCAGCGAAGAGGAAAGGAGCATCGTCATGGAGTTCCCGGAGTGTCGTCTCAGTTTCTCGTTCCGCCAGCGCTTGCAGCCTTGCGGATCAGGATCGACAACAACAACGGGAGAGCCCGCACGCTAATGGATCGGCCAAACATCTTTTGAAAGGCTTTGTACCTATATCGGCAGGAAGCGGCTGGTTGTAAGACATTGCCTGGACAGTTAGCCAACCAGGTGATGGCGACGGGTTATCAGATAAAAACCGAAAAGGTCAGCAGATCGTTGCTGTATGGATTGTTGCGGTCCTGCTGCGGATTGTGGACTTTCACGAAAGCCGAGCAAAATGGCAAAAGTCCTGAAAGGTCATCACTTTACGGCGGCCACTGCTGGCGCAGAGGTGTCTCGGTTCAATTACCAGATCGCCGCATAAAACACGATCGAGCAAATTGATGGGGCTCGATCAAGTGTCCCGGGATCAAAAGGTGTTATGGGAGGCTTTCGCGATGATTGGACTACACAGAGTTTCCCGGTTTGACCCGCGTTCTTTGGAGACCATACCCCATTTTGAGAAACTCGGAGCATGTGATGACATGCCTATGCACCGTGCCAACCGTAAATGAGTCAGCCTCATAATGGTCATCCCTGTGATGGGATGTAAACGCGGACGGCAGATAGGCTAAATCTCTTAAATCAGGCCATAACGATAGGCAATCACAGCCGCCTCGACGCGATTTCTTGCGCCGAGATTTTCAACAATGGTGTTGACATGCGCCTTTACCGTGTTTTCGGACAAATTTAAGGTGGTGCCGATTTCTTTATTCGTAAATCCTTCGGCAACAAGCGCTAAGATTTGGATATCTAGGGGTTTGAGCGTGGCGGGGAATTGGAGATGGTCCTCTTCCACCCACCGCATTACCGGTGCGGTGACTTTTGGATCCAAGACTGCACCCTGGGTTAAAACCCGTCGAATATAGCCAATTAACTCCCAACTGGTGACATCTTTGACAATATAACCTCGCGCCCCATTGATCAGGGCACTCCGAAGAAGAACTTCATCGGTGTAACTGGTAAGGATAATGCAGACTGTTGAAAGGCCAGCGTCCCTCACTAAGCGGCAGACGGCCGGTCCCTGTATTCCATCCATCCGTATATCCAACAAGGCGATTTCGGGATGTAATTCGGTAATGAGTTTCCATGCCGTATTTCCATCTGCCGCTTCTCCCACAACGGAAAACTCCTGGGTCTCTGACAAGACCTGCCGGAGTCCTCGCCGGGTTAATTCATGATCATCGGCAATGATTACTCGATGCATGGTGACGACCTCGATTTCACGTTATTAGGAAGAATGACGCGGACCGTTGTGCCGCCCTCGTCATCGCTAAATATGGCAAATTCGCCACCGATACGCTGGGCTAAGGTCTTCATGGAGCGAATGCCGTAGCTGAGTGGCTTCGGCCGCGACGGCGGCAATCCCACCCCCATATCATGGATGGCGAGAATGGTTTCCTCGAGCTTTATCGATAGCGTAACTACAGCTACATCGCTGCGACTATGTTTGTGAATATTGGTTAAGGCTTCGTGAGTGATATAGCGGGCAACGGAAACGGCAGTTGGATCAATTTTTTTATCGGTGCCCGTGCATAAGAATTTGGTTTTAATCCCGCTACGTTGCTCGAACTCTGTCAGCATCCGGGAAATCACGCCGGCTAAACCGCCGGACGGTCTGTTGTCGGTCAAGGAAAAAATTGCCGTTTTCACGTCACGCAGTCCTTTTTCGGCGAGTTCTTGCATCGTTTTGAGTCTTGCCAGTGACTCATCATCACTTTGGGGGAAGTGCTCTTGGCAACGGCTGATTTCCAGTTTCAGCAAAAACAAGGTTTGGGCTACGGAGGAGTGAAGAGCCATACTGATTCGCTCACGTTCTTCGAGCACTAAAATTCGTGCTAGCTGATCGCGCGTACGGACACTTTCCAGTGCGATCGCGGCTTGCGTGGCAAATGCGGTGAGCAAATCTTGGTCCCTTTGATCAAAATGACGCCCATGCGGACTTTCGGCTAGAAACAAACTTCCGAGGAGGGTATCAAAGGATTTTAACGGCACTCCGAGAAAAGAGCCCATCCGGGGGTGATTCGCGGGCTTATGCACCCTATGGGACAAGGGGACTTGATCGAGACGAATGGCTTGCCCGCTTCGATAAGGGACCATAAACAGTCCATGGCCCGTGGGGAGTTCCTCCGCGGGAGGCACGCCGGAGACTTTGAAGTGCCGAAGTTGGCTGGGGTTATCCTCGTCGACGACGACAAGTCCCCCCATCTTAGCCCCGATAAGGTCCTTGGCACAATCAACAATGGTTTGCAAGAGACTGTCAAGGTCTACCTGCATGGCAATTTTTTGGTTCAGCATGATTAACGTTTCGAGTTCACGAACCTGTCGGGTCAAGTCGGACGGGATATCTGCATTCCCTTTTTGCAGAGCCATGAGCATAACCTTTCTTTCGTCAACCACACCACCCGTTGGACATTTAACGACGATAAAATACAGATAAGTCTATAGTATCACGGATTATTTTATTTTTGTTGATGATTGTGAAAAATACCTAAAAGGGTACGAGAATATGCCCTTTTGGGTATCGCTAATATCTTGTTAAGTCTCCACAATGACATATAGAAGTATACCGCTTTCTATGACTAAGAGGCTAAGCAAGGAGGATGAGGATGTTTCCTAACCCATTTCAGTATTATGCCCCCCAATCACTAGATGAAATATTCCAGATACTGGACAAGTATGGGGATGAAGCCAAAATTTTGGCGGGCGGGCAAAGTTTGTTGCCGATGATGAAATTGCGCTTGGCGGCACCGTCCGTCCTCATCGACGTGAATGGGATTTCCCAGTGGGCCAATGTCAATGCCCAAGACCAGAGCCTCCAAATTGGTGCCCTGATGCGTCATCGCGACTGGGAGCACGCTTTGGATTCCCGCGTGCCGTTGCTGCACTCCACTGCGGTTCATATTGCCGATCCACTGGTGAGAAACCGGGGTACAATGGCGGGATCGCTGGCGCATGCCGATCCAGCGGCCGATTGGGGCGCTGCGTTATTGGCTCTCAAAGCTTCTGTAGCGATTCAAAGTGCGCATCGCCTCCGAGAAGTTCCCTTGCGCGAGTTCTTCGTCGATACGTTTACTACCGTCCTCGAGCCGCAAGAATTGCTCACTGAAATTCGCATTCCGCTTCCGCAAAATGATGCATTTGTCGGGGCGAGATATTTCAAACTCGAACGAAAAGTCGGGGATTTTGCGGTTGTGGGGGTCGCCGTAACCGTGGTGTTGAACCCTGAAGGAGTCGTCACGGATGCGGGGATTGGACTTGCGGCGGTGGGAGCAACACCACTGGCCGCTGTGAACGCGGAATCCTTATTGAGAGGCCAACGGTTAACGCTTGACCTCGTTCAGGAGGCCGCGTCCGAGGCGGCGAAGGAGTCCGATCCCATCACGGACCGGCGCGGCAGTGAAGACTATAAACGGGCGATGGTCAACGTCTTCGTGAAGCGAGGGCTGACAGCCGTGCATAAGGACTGGCAACTTCAGATGGACATTTCCGCCTAAAAGTCTCATAACCTACGAAATGGAGGAAAGGTGATGGAGCAGACGGTTGCGAATGATCGGATTATGGTGCACGTGACTATCAACGGCGAATCCCGCCAAGCCTTGGCGGAACCCCGCACGCTGCTGGCCTATTTCATTCGGGATACGCTGGGGTTAACGGGCACGCATGTGGGATGTGATACCACGAGTTGCGGTGCCTGCACCGTACTGTTAGATGGTATTCCGGTTAAGTCCTGTACGATTTTGGCGGTGCAAGCTGCCGGTCATGAAATCGAAACGGTTGAAGGGTTAGAACACAATGGGCAACTTCATCCCTTGCAGCAAGCATTTTGGGATAATCACGGCTTGCAATGCGGGTTCTGCACTCCGGGCATGTTAATGACCACCACAGCCCTATTACGGAGTCAAGATGACGTCAACGATGATGATGTGAGACGGGCTATTTCAGGGAATCTTTGCCGGTGTACCGGATACGTCAATATCGTCAAAGCGGTTTTGGAGGCGAAAAGCCGCATGAGGGAGGGGGGTTGAAGACCATGAATTTGGATGCTACCGAAACCCAGCCTTTGGGCAAGGCCATAAAGCGCAAGGAGGATCCACGGTTTATCCGTGGACAAGGGCGATATTTGGACGACATTGTCTTGCCCAAGATGCTGTATATGGCGATGGTTCGAAGTCCTTATGCGCACGCCCGGATTAAATCGATTCGCGTCGAGGATGCGTATCTTGTGGAAGGGGTTAAGGCCGTTCTCACCGGTGAGGATTTGGCGTCGATGAATTTGGCATGGATGCCGACTTTGGCGGGAGACCAGCAAATGGTATTGGCGACGGGGAAAGTGTTATTACAATACCAGGAGGTGGCGGCCATTGTCGCCGAAACCCGTGAATCCGCAGAGGATGCAGCTTCCAAGGTTCAAGTAGAGTATGAGCCCTTGACCCCCGTCATGGATCCCTTTTTTGCTTTGAGTGCAGAGGCACCGGTATTGCGAGAGGATCGCGAGCAGAAAAACAACCATATTTTCCACTGGGAAGTGGGTGATCACGAAGAGACAGACGCAGCATTGGCGGCGTCGGCTATTGTGGTCAAAGAACAAATTCGAATGCCCCGCGTCCATCCGGCCCCGCTTGAACCTTGCGGGTGTGTTGCCGATTATCAGAAATCCACGGGCAAACTGATATGGTATGTCACGTCCCAGGCGCCACATGCGCACCGCACCGTGTTATCCATGGTATCCGGACTGCCGGAGCATATGATCCACGTCATTTCCCCAGATATTGGCGGAGGGTTTGGCAATAAAGTGCCCGTGTATCCCGGATATGTCTGCGCGGTCGTCATGTCGATGCAATTGGGCCGGCCGGTCAAATGGGTGGAAACCCGGACGGAAAACGTCGCCACGACGAATTTTGCCCGCGATTACCATATGACGGCGGAGATAGGGGCCACCGAAGATGGCCGGGTGACGGCATTAAAAGTGAGCACCATTGCTGACCATGGCGCTTTTGACGCGGCAGCGGACCCTTCCAAATTTCCTGCGGGCCTGTTTTCCATTGTCACGGGCTCATACCGGTTTCCTGTGGCTTTTGCCGAAGTCGATGGGGTTTACACCAACAAGGCTCCCGGTGGTGTGGCCTACCGCTGTTCTTTCCGGGTCACTGAGGCGTCGTTCTTAATTGAACGGGTGATGAACACCTTGGCTTATCGGCTCAATCTTGATCCTGTCGAATTGCGGCGCCGCAATTTTATCGGAGTGGACGATTTTCCGTATCAATCGCCTTTGGGATGGACGTATGACAGTGGAGATTACGAAAAAACCTTGAATACGGCGCTGGACATGATCGATTATCGGGGGCTTCGAAGCGAGCAGCAGAAGCGCCGGGAACAAGGAGAACTGGTCGGCATAGGCGTCTCCACTTTCACCGAAATCGTGGGGGCGGGTCCAAGCCACACGTTTGATATTCTGGGCATTAAAATGTTCGATAGTTGTGAAATTCGGATCCATCCCACAGGTAAGGCTATTGCCCGCTTAGGCGCGCGTCACCAGGGCCAGGGACACGAAACCACATTTGCCCAACTTATTGCGCAAGAACTGGGATTATCCGCAGCGGATGTGTTAATCGAAGAAGGCGACACGGATACCGCTCCCTATGGATTGGGAACCTATGCGAGTCGTAGTACGCCCACTGCTGGGGGGGCTGCGGCACTAGCGGCGAGGCGGGTACGAAACAAAGCGCAACAGATTGCGGCCCACTTGCTCGAAGTTTCCCCGGAAGACGTACAATGGGACGGATCCCGCTTTTCCGCGAAAGGGTTGAGTTCTCGCAATGTGAGTATGGCAGACGTCGCTCTCGCGGCCTATACGAATTTGCCCAAAGGCATGGAGCCTGGCCTTGAGGCCACCTATTATTATGACCCGCCCAATCTCACTTTTCCCAACGGAGCTTATATTGCGGTCGTATCCATTGACCGGGAGACAGGCCAGGTACATGTGGAGCGGTTTGTCGCCGTGGATGATTGCGGTACGGTTATCAACCCCATGGTGGTGGATGGACAAATTCATGGGGGATTGACGGAAGGGTTTGGCATTGCCTTCATGCAAGAAATTGCCTTTGATGCCGATGGCAACAATCTTGCCCCAAATTTTATGGACTATTTGGTGCCAACGGCTGTGGAAACACCGCGCTGGGAAACTGGCCGTACTGTCACCCCTTCCCCCCATCATCCTATTGGCGCGAAAGGGGTTGGGGAATCGCCCAATGTGGGATCGCCAGCGGCATTTGTCAATGCCGTCGTTGATGCCTTGTCGCCGTATGGCGTGACCAATCTCGAAATTCCGCTATTCCCTTGGAAAATCTGGGAGGTATTGAAACAACACGGTTTGACAGAGTCATAGCGAAGGGGGGCGACGCGAATGGATTCGGTTTTGCAAGAGGCTGCGCGGCGAGATATGAGGGAGGAGCCCTATGTGTTAGTGACGGTGGTACGAACCCGTCCGCCGACTTCGGCAATCCTCGGAGCACATGCCATTGTGGCCAAAGACGGTGAATTGACAGGGTATGTCGGCGGCGAATGCACACGCCGGATGCTGCTCGAGGTAGCCGAGGAAGCATTGAGCGACGGACAACCTCGTCTGCTGTTGTTATCTCCGCATCCCGAAGATGACGCCTCCTTTCATGACGAGGATGATAGTCTTTTGATCAGACCGATGACCTGTCATTCTGGCGGAACGGTAGAACTCTTTGTGGAACCGCACCTCGCGAACCCTGTGTTATTCGTGATTGGCGATTCGCCCGTGGCCCGATATGTGATCCAATTGGCCTCGCACCTGAGTTTTCGCGTCGAGTCCGCGGCGTTAAAACCGGATGATGACTGGGAGACCCTTAAGCAACACATCAAACACGTAAGCCAGGACGGCGGTTTTGCTGTCCTGGCAACCATGGGGCAATATGACGACTGGGCCATCGACGTACTGCAGGAAGCTCCCTTATCGTACTTGGGCGTCGTGGCCTCTTCCCGGCGGGGGCAGTTGCTGCAAGAACGGTTCTTACAAGGGCGCACCCCTGATGACGGCTGTGTTGTCTCGGTTCCGGCCGGGTTAGATTTGCATTCGCGTATTCCTCAGGAAATTGCCGTGAGCATTGTCGCCGAGATTATACAAGTGCGGCGGCAGGCCAAAACCCGGCCCTCTAGGCCCCATGGCAATGGGGATCGTTCGACCGTCGTCGACCCGGTCTGTCATATGACGGTGAATCTGGCCGAGACCCCTTACCGGGCCCTTTTTGGCGACAAAGAATGGGGATTTTGTGCCGACTCTTGTCGGAATGCGTTTTTACAAGAACCTGAACGGTATGTTCAAGAGGAGGAGGCATAAACGGATGAAAACTTATCAAGGCGTGGTGATGATGGATGCGCCGGTCAGTGTGGTGTGGGACTTCGTGAAAAATCCGAGCACGATCGGCCTCTGTATGCCTGACGTTATCGACTGCCAAGTGCTTGATGACCATCATTTGCATGCCAAGATTCGGGTCGCAGTGGGTCCGGTCCGCGCGGTTTTTGATATGAACGCTGCGGTTGAGGTATTGCCCGAGCCCTATCAAGCCCGGTTGGATGCGCAAGGCGGGGGCATGGGCAGCGGTTTTCATCTCGTTAGTACCATGACCGTTAGTGAAGAGCCGGATGGGGCGGCCTTGAACTGGGTGGCGGATGTGAGTGTGAGTGGACCCTTAGCCACCTTAGGAGGACGGATTTTGGATAATCAGGTGAAAAAAATTACCGAACAGGTGTTTGAGAATATCCGGCAAGGCGTAGCCGCTCAGCTCGCGGAGTAAGTCACCTCAAGGAGAGTGCTCGTGGACACATGCGACAGCTGGAGCCAACAGCTAAATCAAGCAGGATATGTGGCGGATGATATACTGGCCGCGGTCTGTTATGCCGTGGACCGATTACGCCGTCCCTTGTTAGTTGAAGGACCTGCTGGTGTGGGTAAAACCTTTTTGGCAAAGGCATTAGCCCAATGTCTTAATAAGCCGCTGGTGCGTTTGCAATGCTACGAAGGGCTTGATGCATCCCAAGCGCTTTACGACTGGAATTATGCCAAGCAACTGTTGGCGGCACATAGTGCCGGGACAGGAAGTTCCGTAGACGATCTTTATGGTGAAGGGTATTTACTTGAACGTCCACTGCTCAAGGCCATTCGACTCCGGCCCTCACCCGTGTTGCTCATTGATGAAGTCGAACGGGCTGACGAGGAATTTGAAGCGCTGTTATTGGAACTTCTGGGAGAATTTCAAATTACGATTCCTGAAATCGGGACTATTGCCGCACAGGAACCGCCATGGGTTCTTTTGACCTCTAATCGCAGCCGGGATTTATCTGACGCGTTGAGACGGCGGTGTCTTTACCTATGGCTTGATTACCCGACTCCGGAACGGGAATTGGAGATTATTCACCGGCACGTACCACGGTTGTCTTTAGAAGTAGCCCAGCGTGTGGTTCGAGCGGCGAAGACCTTGCGGGGATGGAATTTGCTCAAACCGCCCGGCCTGGCGGAGTCGATCGACTGGGCAAAGCTGTTGGCGGAATTTGACGGGGATGGATACTCGGAAATGACTGTGCGGTGGACTTTATCCAGTGTGCTGAAGACCCAGGATGACTGGGCTCTGGTCGAAAGCCGGGGGATTCGCGCGTTATGGACGGAGTAACGGTCGATGATTTTAGTCAAGGCCTTGAACACCAAGTTGGGGAATTTTCCTACTTTTTGCGCCGGCAAGGGTTTTGGCCAACGGTCATGGAGACGCAGGCCGCCCTTCAATTGTTTACGCAGATGCCAACCTTCGGAGGAGACGATCTTCTCCGGGTGTGGCGTCCTGTCTTTGCGAAAACGGCGGAACAATGGGAAAAATTCCCTGATCTGTTTGATCGTTTCTTCAATTCAGCAGGGCCTCGGTTGAAGGTCCATGAACGGGTGTATAAAACTGCCGCGGCTATCCGGCCAGCACAAGTCAAGACGCGTGTGTCCGGTGAATCGACCAAGTCACGTTCTGTACTTTTTGCCTATAGTCCTCGCTGGGGAAGCCCGCCGGCTCTTACCCCGGGAAAGGATGTGCCCTATCATGAGATGAAACGGTGGACACGTGATGTTGTACGCTTTTGGGCATATTCGGGCCGATGGCGGGGAACAAGTTTCCGGGGACGTGTTTTGAATTGGCGCAGCACGGTCCATGCCGCTTTCCGGTACGGGGGAGATCCCGTGAGATGGCTTTGGCATCGGCGCCGCAAAAGAAAGGCTCGTATTGTGGTGCTGCTGGACGCGTCGGGTTCAATGCAGGCTTATGTATCCTTCTATTTAGGACTTGTGTGGCAATTGATGCGCGAAGGAGCTCGGGTCGAGTGTTTTCTGTCTAGCAATCAGCTTATCCGGGTGACGCCTTATTTGCGCCGGAGCGGACCTGGAGGCGAACCCGTGGCGGATGCGCAGCAACTGGGTGGAGGAACGCGGTTGGGATGGGCTGTTTCCTCGTTAAGGCAGGAGTATGCGCATTTGTTTACTCGGCGGACTACCTTCATTATCGCCTCGGATGGATTTGACACCGGAGATTTGTGGTTGCTGGCCCAATCGTTTCCCGTCCTCAAGCGTCTGTGCCGGAGCGTGATTTGGTTAAACCCCTTGTTATTGCTGCCGGATTATACCCCCCAATCGGCTGCATTAAAAATTGTTTTGCCATACTGCTCCGAGCATGTCGGAGTCGCGGACAGTGCATCGTGGATTCGTTATGTCAGATCATTAGTGCAATGAGAACGTAGGGGAGGAACCTTGTCCTCGATTCCCGGAGCGAGGCGATTATGGAATGAGAATCGAATAGGGCATAGGTCAAGATATCGTCTTGGGGACCTTTCTCATGGGATACTGACCTTCCGGTATCCGGACTGTTTAGGCATTGGGGTTCAAGGAACTGTGAGCCTTGGGCAAATTTGTTATCGGCAAGACACTATTTGATATTGTTCACGGTCATGATTCGGCGCGTGTGGAAAATCCCCACGGCACGCCGATTTCTATTCTCCATGCCCAGGAAAGATTCTGGTTTTCTCAGAAATTGCACGCATGGAGGCTTGTTGTGGGATATCATGAAACCACGAACGCATGCTGCCCGCTTGACCCCCTCCCGGCTTCGCCGGGGAAGGGGAATGCGCGGGCATTATATTCAAAAAAGTACAAGGGCTATTTTTTAAATCATGCGCTGGCGAGAAAGGAAGGTCAAGGCTGTGACAAGGCCGGTAGTGAAGGTCGTGGCCGTATTCATCAATGTCGCTTTGTTGGCTACAGGGTGTGGTGCGGACCACAGTGGAACCCGGTCCGGTCTTGGACCTGGACCTTCCAAGAGCCGGTCTTCGAACGCGGGAGCGCCGGTTTCTCGTTCTCAACCTTCCCGGGTTAACCCTTCAGCCGCGCCGTCCAATCATACATCACCTCCTTCGCGGCCGCAGTCCTCACCGGCCAGCCCGTCCTTATCGCCACAAAGCCTGACGTTGCCGGTGGCCATAATGACTCCCAGTTTTGGAGGTGGCGCTGCCACCTTTCATTATCCCTCTACCATCACTCTCACGGCTCCCGTTCAGTGGGCCTCTCAAATTCAAGCCGTCGGCGCTTTAGGTTTTGTGATCATTACTCCTAAAGGGTGGTCGGGAACGGCTCAAGAAGGAGCGGATGGTTCCAAATCGGTTGCCCTGTATCCTCCGGGCGGATCGGCTCATTACGGGCCCCGCATTACCCTGCAAACCACGGGAGCATGTGTGGGATGCGCCTGGTTTGGTGCGGCTCCGTATTTTTCGTGGGTGCGGGAGCATTTTGCCAGGGCGAATTGGGGGACCTATCACGGGCCGGTTATACCCGGATTTAAACTAGCTGTCGACTTAAGGGTTTACCGAGCCTCAAATACCCAGGCGGGCTATCACGTTAACGGCGTCGCATATGCACCTTTTATTGCGAACGGCAGTGGCCATCAGGAGGTTATGTTTCGGCAAGCCCAAACCATATTGCCCCCCGGTGAACATTCCTTAGCGACATTAATTCTCAATAATCTCCTGCCTCAATTGGAGAATCCCCAGCGTTAAGCCTGGTTCTTAGCTGCTATTTCCGTAAGGTTGATTGGGACGAGGGCAGAGCAGGCGGTGTGATCCCGTACCACAGTAGCCCATCGTCATCAAAAACCTGGAGTACGGATGGCGGGGGACAATTAATGGAGTGCGTTGCTCGATTTCAGCTATGAGGCTCAAAGTCAAAATGGCTTGATTGGGCGAGACCTATGTCTGGGTCATGATCCGTCTAATCCGGGTCGAGGCGCTCCAATCATTTTTTATAGGCCAAGTCGTTCCCGTGCTGAGGGCCTGGCATTCCTTGTCGCAAGACTTTGGGGACATTCTCCCGGCGGACTTTCAGCCCGCCGCGTCGCCCCATGACGAGAGCGGCGGCGTGATAGACACGGATCCCGTATTGCGGTTGATATTTGAACCGTCTAATCTGGGAAGTATAGGCTGGATGCACCTTATCAGGGCCACCTTTTCCCGAAACGCGTGCCGTTCGATCGCCGTCAGCATGGCGCGGGAATTAAACGGGTGCGTGACCCGGTTAAATTTGGCACGCACATCCCGGTCATGGATGAACGGCAAGTCTTCGATGACCTTCATGGGTCGCAGCGAATTGCTTTGCATGATGTCCCGGGCGAATTTTTCGTCCTTATCTTCAAATGCCTGGATAATGTGGCTCTGTTCCTCTACCGAGGTATGGGCAGGCACCAATGAAGTGTGGGAAAATAGATATTTCAATCGGCTAGCATGCATAGTTAATAGCTCTGTAAACTGGATCGGGTTTGGGCTATGCTGAGCGTGTCGTCCGCGACGCGGCGGAAGGTCGCCCTCTCCCCGGCCCCGAGCATCTGAAGAGTGGACGTCAGCGTCGGAGAAGACCTTCTCCGCCAAACACCGGCGCAAGCGCGGTGACACAGAGTACTGGGCTAGACGACATCAGGCGTTTGGCCGCGCCCGAGACCGAGTGCGTCAGTTCAAGAGTCAGTGACGTAGAGCGGCGTGCGGACAAACTGCACGCACCGTTCACTGAGGGGCTGACCTCGAAAGCGGGCGGCCTACTCTATCAAAGTGAAAGGCAGGGAGAAATTCGAAGGGGGATAGGATTTGCCTGAGATCATCGCGCCGAAGATCGCCCGGCAGAGCAAATTGAGCTCGTCTTATTCTAAAGGACTGATTATGGTCCTGACGGGCGCAACATTTTGGGGACTCTCGGGAACAGCCGCTCAAGTCCTGTTTGCGACCTACGGCATGAGTCCAGGCCAGCTGGTGTCTGTCAGGCTTCTTCTTGCGGGGGTCCTCTTTTTATTAATTGAAGTCGGGCGGGGAAATGCGAGCGGTGTTGTTGCCCTGTGGCGTGATAAGGCCGATATCGTGTCAATCTTCGTGTTTGGCCTGTTTGGCATGCTGGGAGTTCAATTAACCTATTTTCTGGCAATTTGGCATGGGAATGCGGCGACTGCCACGTTGTTACAGTATTTGGGCCCCATCATCATCATCCTTTACACGAGTGTTCGGTACGGCAAAAAGCCGACTCGACAAGAAATCACGGCTACCGGACTTGCGACGTTGGGGACCTATTTGCTGATAACGGATGGATCGTTCTCGACGATGGCTGTGTCCCTCAGTGGAGTCTTATGGGGCCTGGGGTCGGCGATTGCCCTGGCATTTTACACGATGTTTCCGCGGGCATTATTACATAAACATGGTTCATCGATCGTCACGGGATGGAGCATGTGCATCGGGGGGACGGTACCGTCGGCGTACTATCGCCCGTGGGAACATCTGAATGTTTTCGAATCCGTCCGCGTTGATCTGCTTACCGGATTTGTTATTCTGGTGGGCACTTTCCTGGCCTTTTTTCTCTATCTCGACAGCTTACGCCTCATTTCCGCGGCACAGGCAAGCTTATTGGGCTGTGCGGAGCCGCTTTCGGCTTCTCTCGTCGCCCTGATTTGGCTGCATGTGCGCATGGGCGTCTGGGGAGGACTAGGCGCCTTATGTATTGTCGGCGGTGTGATCGTTTTGTCGGTGAACAAGACAAGATTCCGAAAAAGTCGATAACGATCAGCCAACGTGTTTTTGATTCGCACTCCTGTGCCCAAGTGCCTTTGAGTCCACGGAGGCAAACAACCAGGTGGATGAGGCGTTATAGTAGAGGTCCAACCGTGCATTCTGACCTTGTTGGCGGGCTGTTTCGTCTGCTGACACAGTTTTTGCAGTCTTTCCCCAATTGGCTTTTTCTGCGGCCTTGTGATGCCAGATTTGTACACATCAGCTTCTTGGCCAGTCATCCGATTTTGGGACCATGTGGACTTGGCCCAGGACCCTTTTTCGGCTGAGTTCGCTCCTTTTGGCGTCGCAAGGGAACGCCCTTTGTCCGCTGCAGCAGAGCCAGTCGTGCGACATACTGAAATCGGATTCAGTAGCTCTTCGCAATAACTTTTGTCGGAGGATGTGAAAATTCTCACAAAGAAAGGAAGCGAACCAAGATGTTTGTGGACTTTCTGGGGGTTATGCTCGTGAACCTCTCGGCAGGGTTGGCGCTTTTGGCCCATTATCTCTACGTTAATCCCGACGAGAGCTCACGCCGT
>JAKADI010000447.1 GCA_021820675.1 Bacillota bacterium
ATTGTCTTTAGATCAGGGGAAGTTGACCGTGGATAGCAGCACCTGTGCCTTGAATTTAGACGGATGATCGGCATCAAATCGCGGCATCCGGAACATTGGCTTTACCAAGTAGACTGAGCTATGAACTCAACTAAGGTGGTGTGATCCATGCGCATAGAAAAATCGACCATGCCCACTGTCATTCCCGCGATTCGTGATCCGGAACAATGGACGGTGTTGGGGGAGGGAACCGGCGGCTGGGCATTTTTGCTGGGCGGACGGGTGGATATGGTGGCCGAGGCGGTGGCCCTGCTGCAAAAGCGGCACTGGCGCGTGTTTGTGCATATTGACATGGTGAAAGGGATTACGGGCGATTTTGAGGGGCTACGCTTTTTCCACGAATTTGCGGCCCCGGACGGCATCATTTCGACGCACAGTCATACGGTGAATAACGCGGTGAAATTAGGGATTCTGGCCATTCAGCGCATTTTTCTCATCGATAGTCAATCCGTCGAATCGGGAATTGCCCAGGTGGAACGCGGGGTGGCCGATGCTATTGAGGTATTGCCCGGTATCTTGCCAGAACTTATTACCATGTTATTCAAACGTCTTAAGCAACCCCTTATTGCTGGCGGCTTGATTACCTCCGCATCCCAAGTGGAACAGGCACTCCAAGCCGGGGCCTTAAGCGTATCCACCAGTTCGTCCGACTTGTTGGCTGGGATCAAACGGAGCCGGTTAACACCAGGGAAGTAATCGTGGGAACCATAGCCGACCCGCATCTATGCCCAAAGAGGTGGGCCGACCCCAATGCCGTCTGACAGCGCAGACCCAACAAGCGGGGTGAACGCGCTTAAAAAGCGTATTCCGGGCGCTTTCCCCCAAATTCCAATAGAAAGAAGGTGAAACCTGCTACTCAGTGAGTATGGATGTATATCTGTATTTTTTGTAGCAGGGAAATCAGGTCATGGCCACCCAGTACATATTGGCTCTGGATCAAGGGACCACTAGCAGCCGGGCGATTTTGTTTGATGGCAATGGGCAAGTTGTTGCGACCGGACAACGAGAATTTCAACAAATCTATCCGCAGCCGGGATGGGTTGAACATGACCCGGAAGAAATTTGGCAATCCGTGTGGCACGCAATTGAGGAATGCTTAGGTCATGCGTCTGTTTCGGTTGATGCCATAACGGCCATCGGGATTACCAATCAACGGGAAACGGCCGTGGTATGGAACAAGACCACCGGCCGGCCCGTTTATAATGCCATCGTTTGGCAATGTCGGCGTACGGCCGACTTCTTAGCCGAATTGCGATCCCAAGACCGGGTGGTGGATATGATCCGCCAAAAAACGGGACTCGTAATCGATGCCTATTTCTCGGCCAGCAAGGTTGCATGGATCTTGGATCATGTCCCTGACGCTCGGTCCTTAGCTGAAGCCGGCCAACTCGTATTTGGCACCATCGATAGTTGGTTAATCTATAAATTGACGGGCGGGACAGCGCATGTGACTGATTATTCCAATGCGGCGCGGACCTTACTATATAACATTCACACATTATCCTGGGATGAAGAATTGTTAACACTATTTCGCATACCGCCGTCGATGTGCCCGCGCGTGGTCGATTCTTCTGGTGTGTGTGCCCTAAGCTCACCTGGTTGGTTGGGGAGAGAAATTCCCATTGCCGGCATTGCTGGAGACCAACAAGCCGCCTTATTTGGTCAGGGGTGTTTTCGGCCAGGCGACGTGAAGAACACCTATGGCACAGGCTCCTTTTTATTGATGAATACCGGCTCAGGGCCGGTGGCGTCGGCGCACGGCTTGCTCACGACGATTGCCTGGGGCCTGGCCGGGCAAATTACCTATGCGCTGGAAGGCTCGATTTTTATTACCGGCGCTATCGTGCAGTGGCTTCGGGATCAATTGCAAATCATTCGCCGAGCCGAGGAAAGCGAAGATTTGGCCCTCTCCATCGATACGACGCAAGGCGTGTATGTTGTTCCCGCTTTGGCCGGTCTGGGGGCCCCCTATTGGGATAGTTATGCCAGGGGCACTATCATCGGTTTAACCCGGGGCACTCACAGGGCCCATATTGTCCGAGCGGCTTTGGAGTCGATCGCCTATCAGACCCGTGATGTCCTAGACGTGATGGTACAAGACACCGGGAATCCGGTGAAGACCTTGCGTGTTGACGGGGGGGCCATAGCTAACCGGTTTTTGGCACAATTTCAAGCTGATATTTTAGGGCGCGCCGTAGAACGGCCGCAGGTGCGGGAAACCACGGCCATGGGCGCCGCCTTTTTAGCCGGACTGGCTACGGGGATGTGGCCTGGCTTTGAACCCCTTGAGGCGGTATGGCGCCTGGATGAGGTGTTTACCCCCAAAATGACTGAACAACAACGCGAAGCTTTATACCGTGGATGGCTGAAGGCGGTGGATCGGGCACGCAACTGGGTCGATCCGGCGTAGCGGGGGGTACGGTCGATATACGCTCCAAAACAGGAAATAATCTGAATAAAATACCCCGATTCGTGATTAAGCAGATTACGGCGAGGTTCATTTCTCACGCTATTCAATGCCATATACCCAACTGCGTATTTGTGATACTGTTCCGGGTGTGCGCGGTTCCCTTCGAAACAATAAGAGGCTTGTGGGGACCAATACACGGGAGGACATGCGTGCTGGCAACGGTGATCACGCCTAAATTTTCACCCGCCTCGCTGGTCGCAATGAAGGCGGCATAGGTCTTAGAGGATAAGGGGTTTGTGTAACGGAACGAAAAGTGCAGCAGGCGGAAGAGGTCTCTTTGTTCCGATGTTTGGCCACTGTCATCTTGTCACCTGCCATCAATCAGCCAATCTTAATGCATACACGGGCCATTTAACGCATAAATAATATATTGTTATTTAGCTAAATAGCTATAAAATAAAGTTGTGTTGATATAGAAGCAATAATGGCAGGTGAGGTTGATGAACGAGACAGTCTTCAAGGCGATGTCCGACAAGACGCGTCGGAAAATCATCGAACTGTTGAAGGAAGGACCAAAAACGGCAGGCGAGATTTCGGAACATTTCTCCTCTGCTCAACCGACTATCAGTCGACATTTGAACGTTCTCAAA
>JAKADI010000448.1 GCA_021820675.1 Bacillota bacterium
GCGACATCGCGTGCCAGGGTATCGGGGTTGCAACTAATGTAAATGATGCGCCGGGGAGCCCATTTCCGTAACATCGACAGGACATCCGCGTCAACCCCTTTACGGGGAGGATCCATGACGACCACGTCCGGCTTGGGAAGGCGCGCATTAACCACTGCATCTTCCACCGAAGACGCGATAACCCGGGCATTGCTCAGGGCATTTAAAGCAAAGTTTTGTTCAGCGTTTTGGGCAGCTTGCTGATTGATTTCAATTGCATAAACGTCCTGGGCCCGGCGGCTCATCAAACCAGCCAGTGTTCCGACACCCGCATACAAGTCCCATATCACTGCGGCATGCTGAGGCACGTGATCCAATGCCACCTGGTATAGAGCCCCCACCTGTTCAGGGTTAACCTGAAAAAAGGATTCAAAGGATACATAAAACGACATGTCTAAAATCTTGTCAATAATCGTGGCCGATCCAGCCAGAACTTCGGTCTGAGATCCCAAGATCCGATTGGTGCGCTCACGATTTACGTTGACTCCTACCCCCCGAATGTAAGGGTATTGACGCACTAAGTCGCGGGCAATTTTTGGGAGCCGACTATCTTTGCTGGACACGACAAAGAGGACCAACATTTCGCGGGACCACCGAGACGTACGGAGCAAAACATGACGGAGAATGCCCTTGCCTGTTCCTTCATCATAAACTGACACGTCATAGGGTGTTAACACACGCGGCAGATTCTCCAGCATATGGCTAATAGACGGATCTTGGATGAGACACCTATCTAACTCAACCAATTGATGACTACGGGATTGAAATAATCCCAACACCAAGCGACCGTCCGTGCTTCCCCAAGGAAACTGCCCTTTGTTCCGATACTGGTCGGGCGAAGGGGCAGCAATAATCGCACTAACCGGAGGGTCAGAAACTTTACCAATACGTTTGAGAGCCTCAATGACCCAATTCTCTTTATAGCGGAGTTCCTGTTCATAATTCCAATGGTGAAAGGCACACCCGCCACATCGATCAAAATATGGGCATGCCGGTGCAATTCGCGCTGGGCTAGGTTGTAGAACACGGGTCAATGTTCCCCTCGCATACGGCGATGTCACTTGGGCAATTTTGGCGAGAACTCTTTCTCCCGGAAGGGCCCCATCCACAAAAAAAATGCGCCCGTCTGGCAAATAAGCAATTCCCTGACCATTTCGACCCATTCTTTCTATTGTCACTTCAACAAGATGCGCTGATTGATCCATCCGCTACGCACTCACCACCACGACCTGATTGCCATCAATTCGGAGCTTTTGCCCCAGGGGAATGGTCCAATTCCTTAAGCCGTGCCCCGCAGGAAATCCATACCAGCAAGGAACACCTAGTGCCCTTGCGACCTCCCGCAACACGGTTCGTACCGAAAAACCGTTCGCCTCAGGGCCGCATGATACGGCTTCTCCCCATACAATGCCCTGAATCCGGCTTAGGCAACCTGCCAACAACAGTTGCCTAAGCATGCGGTCAATCCGGTAAGGCGCCTCGTTAACCTCTTCTAAAAACAGTACACATCCCGCTAAATCCGGAATATAAGGAGTCCCTACCAGGGACGTTAAGACGGTCAAATTACCACCGCGCCATGGGGCCACAATCCGTTCCAGAACGGGATTGAAAACTTCCAGTTGTGCGTCCCATGATTGTTGCATCCCACTAAGAACGGCCAAGGCGATCCGAGTATCGGCGAGAAGCCAGTCGGATTCCCCGACGGGTCCATGAAACGTCACCCAATCATAACGACTTTGGAAATAGGCGTGAAGCACGGTGATATCGCTGTAGCCTAAAAGGCATTTCGGTGCGACAACGGAGAGATCCGTCCGGTCTAAATGCGGCAACAACCGCACACTGCCGTAGCCGCCGCGAGCAAAGAAGATCGCATCCACGCCCGGGTCGGATAACGCGTCAAGTAAATCCTGGGCCCGGCTCTGGTCGTCACCCGCAAATATTTCATGGGTCGCAAAGAGATGGGCCCCTTGGCTCACCGTGTATCCATCACGAGTCAACAGTTCTTGCGTCCTGTGAACTTTTTGAAGATCGACAATGCCCGCTGGAGCTAGCAGTCGAATGTGTCCACCCGGACTTAACCGTTTAGGCTTTTTCGGCATAGGCTTGAATAACGCTCTTCAAAATACTGTTGACCATATCGGGCTTTGCTTGTCCTTTGGTCTTCTTCATGACTTGTCCAACCAGAAAGCCTAAGGCTTTGTCTTTGCCGGATAAATAGTCCTGGACCACTTGGGGGTGTAACGCAACTATTTCCTCTACCACCTTGGCAATGGCACCATGGTCAGTAATTTGGCTTATCCCTAGTTCCGTGACCACAACGGTGGCGGGTTTTCGTGTATTGTACATCGTGTCTAACACTTCTTTAGCCATCCGCCCTGACAAGGTCCCTTGATCGATAAGATTCAGCAATTCCACGAGATCTTTCGGGGACACGGGTGATTCGGCAAAGGTGTCACCATGGGCGTTGAGCAGTTTGGATAGATCGGACAGCATCCAGTTCGTCACCGTACGCGCATCGGGATACAAAGCGGTTGATGCTTGCCAAAAGGCCAGGGCTGCTGTGTCGGCCAAAAGCACTTCAATATCTTTGGCTTGGACTCCGGCGTTGCGTAAATCCTCGCGAATACGTATAGTCGACGGCGGCAGGTGGTCTCTGATTTCATGGATAAACGCGTCATCTACGACCAAAGGAGGCAGATCCGGCTCGGGAAAATATCGGTAATCATTGGCCTCTTCTTTACTACGCTGTGAATAGGTCCTGCCACTTTGATCGTCGAACCCCCGCGTTTCTTTGACCACGCGTTCGCCCTGTGAAAGCCGTTCCGCTTGACGCGCTATCTCATACTCAATCCCCCGCTGAACATTGCGAATGGAATTCACGTTCTTAATTTCAACACGCGGCAAGTCCTCCAATGGCCCCGAATAGTTCCGAGGACACAACGACACGTTAGCATCGCAGCGCATCGATCCTTCTTCCATCCGTAAATCGGAAATGTCCAAATAGCTCAAGATGTTACGCAGTTCTGTAAGGTAGAGGCGCGCCTCCTCTG
>JAKADI010000449.1 GCA_021820675.1 Bacillota bacterium
CCGAAGTATACCTTCTTGGGCTTCACGCCAATAATTGGCGCCAAATTGGCCTAAGTCCTCAAAAATCGCCTCGGCCGGCTCCGTGACGCGAAAATCCGGATGGGCGTCTAGATATCGCCGGGCGACGTCGATAACATATTCGCCCGGATACACGCCCTCAGGCCAAGGATCAACGACCAATCCTTGGATTTGCCGAATCCGGAGAAAGATTGCTTGGCCCAATTTGAGGATTTGATTCCCCGCGTTATTGACATAAAACTCTCGTTCCGCCACAAACCCGTTGGCGTTGAGAATCCGGGCCAAGCTGTCCCCGACCGCGGCAGCCCGGCCGCTGACAATGACAAGCGGCCCTGTCGGATTAGCCGAAACAAATTCAAGCAATACCCGCCGGCCATGCCCCCAGTCACTATGGCCATAATGGATTCCTTGTGCGCGAATATCATTCACCAACTGCGCCAGCCACTCGGTCGCGAGGGTAAAATTTAAGAAACCTGGCCCAGCAGGCTCCACCTGGACCACCATTCCCGCGAGGCTGAAAGACAGTTCAGGCGCCATTTCATCAGCCAAGATACGCGGAGCCTTTTTCGCATTCTTAGCAATCTTAAGGCAGATGCTCGATGTTAAGTCCCCATGACCTTGCTCAGAAGGAACGTCGACCTCCACCAAGTCTTGGGCAACTTTGAGGTCATGGCTTTGAAGCCACAGACTAATCGCTTGCGCAATCGACCTTCGCGCCGTATCCAAACGGGATGCCACCATAAATCCCTCCTCTTAGCCTACCGCCAATAAGGCTTCCCGAACCAATTTGGCCGCAAGCACTGCTGATCGTTGGGACAGATCATAGGCTGGCATCGTTTCCACCAAATCCATACTCACCACGTGCAAATCCTTGAGCAGCCACAAGGCTCTTAGAGCTTCTTGCGAAGAGATGCCTCCAGGTTCTGGCGTGCCCGTGCCAGGCATATACGCCGGGTCAATGACGTCAACGTCTATGGTGACATAGACAGGGCGTCCCTGCAACTGCGGCAGCGTATGCTTTAACGGCTCGAAGACGTCGTGCGGGTATAAATGGCCAAACTCGCGGGCGAAATGCAGTTCTTCTCGCGTCCCCGAACGGATGCCGAATTGATAGAGATTCCCGGGTTGAATCCATTCACAAATCCGCCTCATAACCGTGGCATGAGACAACGTCTCCCCTAAGTACTCCTCACGAAGGTCAGCATGGGCATCAAAATGCACCACCACCAAGTCTGGATAGCGTTTGACCAAAGTCTGGACTAAGGGAAGGCTGACCAAATGCTCCCCGCCGAGCGCAAAGAAACGCTTCTCCGCGGTGATAATCGACCAAGCCGCCTCGTGAATACGGTCTAAGCTTTCATGGACATTGCCAAACGGCAACTCTACTTCCCCTGCGTCACAAATCCGCATCGTTTCCATATCCCGGTCTTGGGCTAACGAATAGCTTTCAATCGCATAGGACGCTTCTCGGACCCGGGCCGGGCCAAAACGCGATCCCGGCTGAAACGACACCGTGAAATCCATGGGAATACCGAAATAGACCCAATCGGCCTCGTCCCAACGACTGTTCATTCCCAGAAATGTGTCCGTTTTGTTGAACAATGTTTTCACCGGATTAGATCCTCCACAAACCGGGGCAAATCAAAACAGTTTCGCTGAATTTCAGGAGTCCAGTACCGGGTCGTTAACGACACGTTGCGAGGCGATTTTAACGTATTTTTGGATCCCATGGTAAAGCTCCACAATCCCGAGGGATAAGTCGGTACGTTAGCCAGATACAGCCGGGTAACGGGAAAGGCTTTGGAAACCCCGGCCATCACTCTTTGGATAATCTCAGGCTCCAAAAACGGCGACTCCGATTGGGCCACCATAATCCCATCAGAACCCAAGGCTTCATAAATACTTTGATAAAATTCAGGAACAAACAACCCCTCCGCCGGTCCAACCGGATCGGTCGAATCAACCATGATCACATCGAAGTCCCGAGCCTCTTTTACCCAAGCAATGCCATCGGTAAAATGAACATGGGCGCGGTCATCTTCCAACCCTTCAGCAATTTCCGGCAGAAAGCGCCTACTGGCCTCGACAACCTTTTCATCAATCTCAATCAGATGCGCTTCTTCAATCCCGGGATGTTTCAAAATTTCCCGAATGGCCCCGCCATCCCCGCCTCCAATGACGGCGACTTTACGAGGATGAGGATGAAACAGTAAGGGTACATGGGTGATCATCTCATGGTATACAAACTCATCGACAATCGTCGTTTGAATAGCCCCGTCTAAAACCAGCATGCGTCCATAGGCTTCGGTCTGCAAAACCGCCAATTCCTGGTACGCCGTCTGTTCATGCCACAATACATCCTCGATCTTAAGCCCCAAGCTCACATGCCGGGTTTGAAGCTCACTAAACCACGTATTCATCACTTTTCGCGGGAACCTCCGGCCTGTCCGGGGAAGGATTGTTAGAGGCTCAGCCAGCCCATTCCCGCCTCTCCTTTCTCCACTGCTATTGGTGTAAGAGAATATCCCGTAACTCTCCCCTCGCTAAGTAGCGACGGAAGACCTCTTGAGTCCCGTTGCACGCTGAATAATGAAACTCTTGACATCCCGTTCGGCCACCCGCCGCACATACGTACCCCTCGTCTTCCCGCCTTATCCGCCCTTTAGCGGTTGTCGACCGGCTAACGTCCGAGAACAGCCCGTCCAACATTTTCTCTCAAAAAAGGCCTAATACCACAACGCTACCGCAGCGAATGCACATCCAATCGCCCGCACCTGATGTTCGCTTGCCCGCACAATGATCTGTTTGAGTTCCCTCTGCCGTTGTTGAAAGGCCGCCCGTACCATTGCCGTCACGGTATCCTCGGCTTCTTGTTGTCCACAACGCCCGGAAAATTCCATAATCACCCCATATTCATTAGACTCGCCGATGCCCACGGCCACCGCAGCCGAAATGGTTTCACCCACCATGTCCGATGTAATCGTCCCGTATGCGGTGGGCATCAATTGTCCGGGAATGATCTCGAGTCTGGCCACCTCCGTCGCATTCGGGGGGAGAATCGAACTCACA
>JAKADI010000450.1 GCA_021820675.1 Bacillota bacterium
AGGGGACGGAGACAATGGAATTGACGAGAGGCTCATTCAACAAATTATCGAAGGAACGAAAACAGCAGCGTGTGCTCCTAAGGTTCTTATACCACAAATAAATTGAGAAGGAATCCATCCTGACAATTGGAAAAATGTGTCCCGTAACCGACAAATTTGGTACTCCAAGATGTGACATCCGCCGCCACCTCGAAGTATTTGAAACAACATTGGGCAATCCCGACCCGAGGTTCGTTAAAGGCGAAGATGACAGGGACGGCGTAGAAAAAATGAATTCTCCCGCCGCCTAACCTTGACAGGTTGAGGCGGGGGTTCCCGGGATTGCTCCCGGCAGTTCCTGGGTCATTGCGTGCTGCGACACGGCCGTTGGCCTCCACGTCGTACTAATTCCGTCACCACTCGCTACTACTCAAAAAACCGTTCTCAAGAGGAGTCGACAGGACCACCATGGTTTCCGCATGCCGAAAGCCTCGAATTTGCCCTATTTCATCAAATAAAATGTGTTGCAGGTGTTCATGATTTTTCGCGCGAAGCTTAATTACACAGTCAAAACGGCCCGTCACCAGGTAAGCATTTTCGACTTCGGCAATTCGAGCCAAATCTTCGAGGACATGATAGGATTGCTGCCCCTGTTCCGTTTGCAGAGCCACAAGGGCTGCCACCGGATAACCCAATTTTATCCAGTCAATCTCGGTGTGATATCCTTTGATCACACCAGATTGCACCATTCGCTTAACTCGCTCGTGGATTGTGGCCCGTGACACCCCCAGTGCATCGGCAATCTCCTGAAAGGAGATGCGTGCATTGGCACTCAAATGCTGCAATATGAACTGATCCGTAGCATCGAGGGGAACTTTTCCCTCCAAATTTTTGATTGCGCCATTCAAGTCCTAGCTAAGCCCCTTTGTTAACGTCTTGCCATCATTTAGTGGTATTATACTCCAACACAGCATAATCAGATGTCAAGTGGTTGGACAGTGCTAACCCGCGAATAGGATATCGCTTCTGCCGACCTGCGGTCGGAAGTGCTCCCTGGGAAGGTTCCCACAAGGATTACAGCCACGGACGGGATTCTCCAAGCGACGCGGCCTCGATAGGGTCGAAGTCACTTTTGGCTTGCCCCAGCAAGCCAATATAGAAGGCCAACCACGTCGCGATGACTAATGTCCGGACGTTTCACGTCCGGGATCCATATCCGATTGAGGTGGTGCCCTGCGCTCCCTGATCTTATGCCACTTTCCGGTCTTTAACCAGGCTTATGTCACGGATTCAGGGTTCATCTTTATCGGCCGCATTCCGTGAATAGAGGCCACAGCCTGCCATACGTCGGCAATGCCGTCTAAACTATTGCGAGAGGAAATGAACGACGTACTGCCCCGTCTTTGCGGCAAAAGCGACGGTACCGTGATAAAGCGGCACTTGCGGCGGAGCATCCAGCATCCAATCCATGTGCAAAGTAATGACGTTTTGTGCATCCGCTAAGTAGAAGGTGACAATCCATGCTGGCATCTGTCTTACAAATCCCGGATTCGTGACGTCGGCCAACAGTGCCCGAACGGGAAAATCACGATCACGAACGACCGTAAAAAAGTCCTGGGCCCGACCTATAGCCTCCGCGCGCGTGATAATGTTATCGGTCAAAGACACCGTGGGAGGCTCCAGCAAAATCGCCGTCCCCTTTACGACCACGCCCGACCGAGGAATTCGGAACGGGACATCATCGACTATACGGGGAGATTCTGACATCAAAGAACTCCCATCTGGAAAAATTCCGAGCGGCGACAAAACACCTTCGTAAAAGGGGGATAACCGTTCGCGCATGTTGTCGGTAATGCCACAAGGCTACCTGGGTTTTGACGTGGATATCCCCAAAGTCTTATTCCCCAATTTGACACGAAAGAAATTGTGCTGAAGAATCTTGTGACATGACGAATGCCCCATTCCCACCCTCGCAACGAAGAGCAGACTCCTTAATACCCCTTACTGTTCGACCCTGTACTCTTTTGCCCCATACGCTGTACCCCGTACAAGGACAAATTGTCGAATTTGTATCTCATCTATACAACCCGAAGGCAGCATAGATGTGAGTCGCACCATTCGTTCCTACCGCCATCGTCATCTTAACAGATTCTTTAGTCCTCTAACAATTCATGGGTCCAGCCCGCTTCTTGAATCGCGAGATCAAGATTCATGCGCTCCATAGTCAAGTCGTCGACTTTCTGTTGTAACAGAGATAAGTCGATAGCGGGTATCATGGGTCTCACTTCGTGCGGAACCATGCCACGCCATTCGGGAGAACCATCTACGGATAAAAGCCCGCTGTAAACCCCTATGTGGCGAGTTATCGCGTCACGCCGGATAATGGCTTCCATCAAGGTCATTCCGTTGGGCAAGATGATTTGAGAATTGGCTCGGTTAATTTGCACCACCCGCTTCTCCCACAGTTCCAGCGTGGCCGTAATTTCCTTAAGCAATGTGTCCGGTGATTCCAGGGGTTGACGTCCTTCCGTGACCAATACGTTTTTACGAGCCCTCGTGGTCAAAGAGGCGAGTCGATCTTGCAAAGCCTTGCGTTCAGCTAAAGCCTCGGCTACTTTCACCTAATCATTCCCCCTTTCCCTTACTTTACCACATGCCTATTGCCACTCGCCAAGCCTACCGGGTCCGCCTCGTCACACTTCCGATTTTTGTGGCGACAGGAGTTGATCCGGCATGGGACCCGATTGACGGGTTAGGCCCTCATCGTAGAGGCGTGTGCGAAGACTATCTGGCTCGCGAAAGCGGATACGCCTTGTCCCGGCCGAAGGGCCCATTGTCTTGGTGTGGGACCGCTATATAGCTCAGGCCAGCCTGTGCTCCATGAGTTTTCTGAATCGGCGCCCATCTATCTCCGCACTCAGCGCCAGGTATGGAGTGCAGTCAAGTCCATGAGCGGCACCTTTGCCGTCCAGCGTTCGATCCATTAGATAGACAACGCCGATGCGCGCGTGCCAATAGAAGAAACCGCGCTATGGCGCGGTTGGGTTTTGATAAAACTATCGCTGAATTTTATTGAATGTTAACTAATTTGACTCCAACCAGTTTT
>JAKADI010000451.1 GCA_021820675.1 Bacillota bacterium
ATGAGAATAAAACCATTCTTAGAATACCACGAATAGATCTGACATTCCAAGAGGTAAATAGGGCAACTTTGTTACATTTGACGAAAATATTTGGGATACAAACCAAAATTCTTGCGCAATGGGAAATGTATGGCGGAAAGAATGGTGGTCCATTACAATAGCGATAATCTTGATTAGCAGGAGGTCGCTCGGTGCGTATTCTGGAAGTGATTACAGGTGGAGAGCCTGGCGGAGCGCAACGCCATGTGGCGGAGCTTGTCGAGCACCTTGCGATTCGAAACCATGAGGTGGCAGTTGTGCATGGAGGGGGGCATTGGTTGACCCAAGCGGTGCAGCACTACGCCGATGTCTATTATCTATCCGACTTGCAGCGCGATATATCATGGCATGACGCCGTGGCATTCAGAGCATTGTTGCGGCTCACCCGCCATCTGTCGCCCGATATTATCCATGCGCATAGCTCCAAGGCTGGCATTTTATCGAGATTGGTGGCAAACCGACTTAAAATTCCCGTTGTGTACACGGCTCATGGTCTGGTTTTCTTTGATACCACGCGATCGTTACAAAGTCGAATGCTTTACCGTGCGTTGGAGTTCTGGGGCATCAAGCGCAGTCAAGGTATCATAACGCTGAGCGATCAGGATTTCCATTTTGTGCACTCTGTGAGGGCTCAAGTATTGGTTTACAAAATTCCCAATGGCGTCGCGGTTCAAGGGGTAGGTCCCAGGCGATTACTCCATAGTCGCAATATCGGATTCATAGGACGATTTTCACCGGAAAAAGGTCTAGACGTTATAATTAAAGCCGCTGAAATAAGCCCGTACTGGCAGTGGATTATTGCCGGAGACGGTCCATCTTATCAACATCTGGTTCAGTCTAGTCGGCACATAAGCAATCTCCACTGGATGGGATGGGTCGAAAATACACAGGAATTTTTTCAAGGCGTCAACCTCATTGTTCAGCCTTCTTATAAAGAAGGACTTCCCTATACCGTTTTGGACGCCATGGCTGCGGGTCTGCCTGTTGTTGGAACACCTGTGGGTGCATTGCGAGAAATTCTGGGACAAGTCGACCCGCGATTGGTTTGTCCGGTGGGTGACCCACAACGTTTGATCGCAGCGATAGCCTTTGCTTTTGAGCATTATGATGAGTTGTCCAGGGCTGCATATACTTTGGTCAAAGATCAGTATGATGTCCGCCGTCAGTTAGAGAAGACCATGCAGGCATTGATAACAGTGGCAGAGTCATGAAGACTTTAATTGTCACGGCAGTCGATCCTCAAGGTCCGCCACAAGGAGAACGCTTGCGTCTAGAAAATATTGTGCGCGGATCTATGGTCTTGGGACCCACAGACGTTTGGATACCGGTTCCCATTCTCAATCCCGTCGCTCAAATGCGAGAGCTGTGGAAGGCTGGCTCTCCATATATGGTCCGGCGTCTATATTCGAAGGCGGACGAGCCGTGTGATCGTTATGATATTGTGATTTCCTTCCAACTACGCATGGCACCGTATGCATTGGCGTGCCAGGGGGCCGTGCACGTACTGGAACTTACTGACAGTTTAGGATTGTTCCGAGAGAAATTGCAGACGTTTGGTAAGGGGTTACTACGGCAGGCCATGCTATGGCGAATCGAGGCACTTGAGGTCAAGTGGGCTCAACGCTTTACGGAAGCCTGGGTCAGCGGTTGGCAGGACCAGGAATGGTTGGCGCACCGTGGGGTGCTATCCGTACTGGTGCCTAACGCGGTAAGGGAAAAAATTTTGCTGCCCCCCGGTGACGCGCGAGAGCTATTGTTTGTTGCGAATTTGTCTTATTTACCCAATAGATTGGGAATTCAACGATTTTTGCGTCAGGTTTGGCCGACCTTGGCTCGTGAGGGTTTAACTTTACATGTGGCTGGATCGGGAACTGAGACGATTC
The DNA here is from genome assembly GCA_021820675.1 of Bacillota bacterium. Lineage (GTDB taxonomy): Bacteria > Bacillota > Sulfobacillia > Sulfobacillales > Sulfobacillaceae > Sulfobacillus. The sequence continues at coordinate 1,923 of JAKADI010000451.1, forward strand.
GTGGGGAAGGAGTGGTGGCTCATGGATTTGTGAAGGATTTACGTGCTCTGTATGAACGAGTCGGCATCTGTATTAGTCCCGTGGAATTAGGAACCGGTACGCAAAACAAAATTCTTGAAGCCTTAGGTTATGGTCGCCCCGTTGTTACTGTACCGCAAGCTTATAGCGCTCTATATCCTGCCGTGCGACGTGGGGTAGCGAGTGCTGCCACGCCTTCAGAATGGGTTCGTGAAGTCAGGGCCTTGCAAGAGCGAGGGGTCTACCTTCGCCAGCGGCAGAAAGGTTTTGATGCCGTCGACATCAATGGCTACCCTGTCAGTCGTCGGTTACGGCAGCTTCGTGGTTAACTCTCTGGATTTTTGTCACCCGGGCTCCCTCGACTACCGGGAGAACCTGGAGGATATTAAGGGGCCATTTATGAAGAGCGGCTAAAGATTGCCACGCCGCTCGGATGCTTTGGACATTTATGCTATCGGTTAGAGCCATTACGGTTGGCCCCGAGCCTGAAAGGGTGGCGGCTAAAGCACCAGCATCGTAACTCACGCGAATTAAATCTTCGAGGCCCTCGACGAGAGCGGTGCGATATGATTGATGTAAACGGTCGTCAGCGGCGTCTCGTAATACATCCCAATCATTGAGGCACACCGCGTGAATCCATAGCGCCACCCGTTGAGCATTAAAAATGGCATCCTCGCGGGAAACGTCGAGTGGAAGTATGGCGCGAGCATCTTTGGTCGGAACCGGATACGAGGGAACAGCCAAGAGTCCCGTCAATGACGGGGGTGTGTAATGATTTACGCGGATCATATTTTTATGATCCCGGTAGACTAGGACAAAACCTCCGAACAGGGCTGCAGCTACGTTGTCAGGGTGTCCTTCAATTGCGGTCGCAGAATGTAGGAGACGATCACGCGTTACAGGTTTGGGGAGAAGTGCATTAGCCAATAACAATCCTGCAACTACTGCTGCAGCACTTGATCCTAATCCGCGGCCCAAGGGGATTTGGCTGGACACAGTAATATGTCCGGGCGGCATAGGAGTTCCGGTTATTTCCCAATAAAAACGGGAAGCGGTGGCCCAAATCAAATTGTCTCTATTGCGTGGTAACTGATCCGCGCCATCTCCCACTGGTTCTATGATCAGTGATGGCCCGGTACAGT
>JAKADI010000452.1 GCA_021820675.1 Bacillota bacterium
ATGCTGGAAGTAGCAGACAACCAGATATCTCCAAGGGGTGTTTATGCCAGTATGATACCAGACAACGTACCGGAAACCACCATGATTGACCAGTTTTTTGAGCGACTACAGATGGGCCGCTTGCTTAAGTAACTTCTATCGCCTTCTCCGCAATCCCGACCCCGACACCCCCAAGAAAGATACGGTCTACCGGTTTTTAGCGTCCCCGCGGTTTAATTGGCGCCGCCTCCTTCTAATGACATCCCTCGCGATCACCCAGTGGCTGCAGACGTTGGTTTCGGAGGACCGCGAGGCGGTGTTCGTCATCGACGACTCCCTCTATGACCGTTCGCGGAGCAAGAAGGTCGAGCTCCTGGCACGGGTATACGACCATGTGGCCCATGCCTACCGTCGGGGATTTCGACTCATCACCCTGGGGTGGTCGGATGGCAGCACGTTTTTGCCAGTGGCCTTCTCCCTGTTGAGCTCAGAACAAGCGAAAAATCGACTGCGGCCCGTCGATGCCCGCATCGACAAGCGAACCATTGGATACCGGCGCCGGCAGGAAAGCTGGCAAAAATCGCCCGATGTGGTGTTGCAACTACTTCAGGAGGCGCAGGCGGCGGGCCTCAAGGCCCGCTATGGGTTGTTCGATAGCGGGTTTGCCTTTCCCCGATTGCTACGACAAATCGTGGAGGAACGGCACTGGCACGTCATCGCTATGGTCAAAGCCATGAAAACCGTCAAGTATACGTTCGCGGGAAAACGCTACACGCTGACAGAACTTTACACCCACCTGAAGAAGCGGCCTGGGAAAGCGAAGGTCCTCGCTTCCGTCGCGGTGTTGCGGGAAACGGAAGCGAGGACTCAGCCGGTGCAACTCGTCTTTGTTCGCGACCGTCGGCGTAGCACCAAAAAGTGGCTGGCCTTGATCACGACGGATACCACGTTGACGTCCGACGAGGTGATTCGTCTCTATGGAAAGCGTTGGGACATCGAGGTCTTCTTCAAAACGGCGAAGTCCGTCCTCAACCTAGTCCACGAATTCCCAGGGCGGTCCTATGACCACGTGTTCGCGCATACGACGATTGTTTTCCTCCGTTACCAACTGTTGGCCGTCGCGGCACGCGACGCCACCGATCCTCGTACCATTGGCACCTTATTCTGGGCGATGTGCGATGAAGTGGCGGATCTGCGCTTCGTCGAGGCGTGGCACATCCTGATCGAAGCGCTTCGGGAAGCCCTTTCGGTCGAGCTCCGACTATCCGATACCCAGATCGACCGCCTGTTAAGCGTATTTTTCGCCAAGATTCCCGCGTCATTACGCCACAAACTCGCGATTTCCGCCTGAGAAAGTTGAGTTAAATATCCCATACCCACTAATCTCTACTACGCCAAACTCCTTGTGTAACGATTGTGGACCCCTATTTAAGGATGAACGTCTTCCAAGAACCAATTAATTGGCAATTCCTTGCCAATGTTTTCTTGACCCGCACGCTTATAAACGAGATTTCCCACTGCAGCGAATTGGATACCTAAACCTGAGCTGGGCCCAGTCCCGCTACCACCAAATGACGTAATCATATTCTCACTAGTGCTCCCTAAGTCCTCACCAATCATAATTTTACCCAATTCCTGCAACTTGGCCAGTTATTTTCGCAAGTTACTTATCTTTATTTTGTGAATATTTGTTTTAAGGTACCATTGTTGTCTCTTTGGGAACCGATTTTATGCCGCGCTATGGAAAACACATCCCTATTGGCCCCCTGATGCTTGTTCACCCACTAACATGCTTTCTTCTGTTATCGCCACAGCCGTCGGGGAAGCCGCCCAAATCAGTAAAAGCACAACCGCACCGGCAATCCAGGCTACGGCATACCCTGGTGCTTCGGCCCATCCAAAAAGAGGGGCATTCATGAGGCCCAGCCACGCACAAACGGCCCCGAAAAGAGACCATAGGGCAGCCGTCAAAAATTTCTTGTCAATCAGGCAAACCGTAATAGATGTAATCACCAAAACTAACATCAAAAAGCCGTTTCCCATCCCTTGGATGGAAGACCAAAAAATCGCTTTATCTAACACGTGCATCACGGAAGGAGTAAAATGAATCTTTAATGCAGCCAAACTTTCGTGCATCGTTGATTGAATCAAATACGCTGCCGGAATAATGATCCCTAGTAGAAAGGCATTGAAATGCTTCGCTTCAATATTAGTGATAGCCGCACGCCCCACGCCAATGGAGACGTAAGCAATTACGGCGGCTCGTAGAGACCATGGAAACAGGTCAATGGCAGGCATTGACAAGCCGAAAACCACAACCACAAACATGAGAATGGGCACCCAAAAATGATAGGATATCCTGGCTCCAAGATTTTTATAGGACGGTTGAACGGCATACATGACGGTCGGGATAATGCCCCCCGCAAGGCCAATGAGCACCGAGCAGATTCCATCCATAAACAACGTTTGACGCACCGAATATTCATCTCCCACCGCGTGGGCCGCTTCGACTGCGGCGATGTCTTGCAAGACGGCGTACATCGACATGGGTACAATCACGGAAAAGTAAGCAACGTCTTTCATCATATACTGACCCAATTGGGGCACGAAGTTCCACGGTGATATGACACGCACCCCGGTCCATGCCATGCTAATATTGCTCGTTGAAAAACCCACGACCAATACTAAAATCCATGCCACAAGGAACGGTGATAAATTCCACTTCGTCAAAGGAATTTTGGCAAAAACTCCGGCGAGAACCACAGCTAACGCAATAACCCCTAACAAGGGACTAGAAAAGAGGCGAACGACGATGGCCATGGACAGAAACGTGTACATGGCCGCGGCGAAGACCGTCATGATGGCGGTCCTTGGGATCAAACGCCGAATAAAGCGGGCAAAAGGAAAACAGATGAGTTTGAAGATACCCATCCAAACGACAGCAGCTGCTCCGGCGGCCCAACAGTCCATCAGGCTATGCGTGTGCAAGTATACCGGCAACATAATCGAAATCGCATAGGCGGTGGAAGATGGTACATTTATCCCAAAAACCTGTGACGTAACGTTTGTTCGTCCCGTA
>JAKADI010000453.1 GCA_021820675.1 Bacillota bacterium
GGTGGATGCCCCGCGTGGATACACGGGGGTTCCGGTGTTATGGGCCAATTCCATGATCTGGGAGACTTCTGTTGTCGATCCCGCTCTCACCACCACATCCGGGATGTTGCGCCGAATAGTCGCATCATAGGCGTAAAGCGCTCGGTCATCAAGATGACTCAATACGTGGGCATTTCCGACAATATTCACCAGTTGTCCCGCATCAGAAGACGGCAGTGAACGCGATTGCATGACGCCCCTCCTTTAAAGTCAATCCTCCAACAGCGATTGCCGGAAAATTTCGCGGGCACTTTCCAAGTCGACTTGACGCGGCGAGGCTTGCAATTGGCGCTGCTGCTTCATCGTCCCCTCCGCGAGATTATCTAAATCACCTTCGTCATAGCCAAAGGCCCTAATTCCGCGAGGAATTCCAATGTCCTTCATAAGGGCTTTCAATACGCTGGGCAGGGCTTCGGCCCCCAATCCCCGATCAGCCGTCCGGCCTGCAAGCAGTGAAGCGGCCTTGAGGTGGCGCTCCGGGGCGCTCGGGTAAGTGAAGCGAAAGGCCGCAATCGCGGTCGATGCAACGGCCTGTCCGTGCGGGACCATGGGCATATCCCGGTAACCCGATGCATGATAACCGTCCACCTGACCCGCGACCGGATAAGCGTTGGCATGGGGAATATGGGTCCCGGCGTTGCCAAAGCCAATTCCCGCATACATCGCGGCCAAGGCCATGCCGTAACGGGCTTCCAAATTATAGCCGCTCAGCACCGCCGCACGCAAATGCTGGCCAACTAGCGCGATAGCGCGTTCGCAAAACAAATCGCTAATGGGATTAGCTCCCGCAAACGCCACCCGCTGTTTCGGATGCTCATACGCGGGCCGGTGGGTAAAGCCTTTGGCGGTATAACTCTCAATAGCATGGGTCAACACGTCCATCCCGCAGGCCGCCGTGACTTCCGCTGGTAAAGACACCGTGAGATTCGGATCGACAATGGCTAAACTCGGCCGCATTCGCGGATGACTAATTCCGGCTTTTAGATGAAGATCTAACAAATCTACCACCGCTATGCTGGTCGCTTCAGATCCCGTCCCGGCTGTGGTGGGAATGGCCACCAAGGGACGTAATGGCGCCTGAGGCGCCTTCCCTAATCCAACCGAAGGGGCGATATAATCGAGAATATCCCCATCATTCGTAGAGAATAAATTGGCTACCTTAGCCGTGTCGATGACGGAACCGCCCCCAAGCGCCACGAATCCGTCCCATTTCCCCTGACGCACATACGAGATCACATCATGCCAGCTCTGGTCCGTCGGTTCCACCGCCACCCGGTCATACACGTCAACGTCTATCCCTCCAGCTGCCAACAGATCGAGAATGTTTTGGGCAATCCCGGCAGCTTTCACGCCGGGATCAGTCAACAAAAGACAAGACCGCACACCCATTTGACTCAAATCATACGCAAGTTCACGCGACGCGCCTAAACCAAACTTGATCGGCGGCGCAGCCCACCCAAAGACGGTTTCTGTAACATGCTTAAAATCCGGCATCGTTTCTTTCCTCCTACACCCTCTAAATTACTTGAATCCCCACATGCTTTCCAAGGTCTTTCCCTTGGTTTCAATGCCTAGTACCGCAGTATTCACAATCCCCAACAGACAAAAGACGGCCGGTAGCCACAAAGCCCCATTGACTCCGAACGCGGCAATGAGGACGGGCAACCCAAAAGTTCCGGCCATAGCGCTTAAGCGTCCGCAGGCAGCAGCCACTCCCGCTCCGGTGCCCCGCACTTCAGTGGGCCACATCTCCCCCAAAAATAGATTGTCGGTGCTAGCGGGACCGAGCCAAACCGCCACCTCAATAAGGATAAAAATTGCGAACAGCGTGATGGGGGCTGGGGGAAAGACCAACTCATAGATGATCAGCGCCAGCAACACCCCGCCATAGCCGAGGAAATTGACGAGTTTTCTTCCATAGCGGTCTACCCATAGGTAAATGAGCAAAATTCCCAACAAACCCGACACTTGAAAAATCAGATTCCCTTTCGCAATCGCACCCAGCGAGGTGGCAAAACCCGACGTTTTCAAAATCAGAGGCAAAAACACCGATAGCGCATAAAACGGGGCACCCTCAAACACATAATTCAATAAGGTAAACCAGGTGCTCCGGCGATAGGTTGTCCATAGTAGGTGCCATGAGGAGGCAGGTGGTCTATCGGCAACAACCGCCGACGTATCGACATCGGGCATCATCGTCTTCAACCCGCCGGTATGCAGCCGGGAAGCCACCGCTTCCGCTTCCTCACTCCGCCCACGATGAAGTAGCCACCGTGCCGATTCAGGCATCGAACGCCGCATGATCAACACCACAATAGCAGGTATGGCCCCACTGGCCAACATCCACCGCCACGCGTCCGACCCGGCTGCGTGAAGCAGAAAATAGCCCACTGCAAACGACACTATCTCACCAGACAGCCAGGCCAATCCCCAGTTTAGTGTGAGAATGCGCCCTCTTCTATTGGCAGGGACTGCTTCAGCGACAATGGGCGAGGCCAGCGCATAATCCCCTCCAATGCCAATACCGAGCAAAAATCGCCAGATGATCAGCTGCGTAATGTTGGTTGATAATCCGGAGAGTAGAGCAAACACGACAAAGAACACTACATTGAGAATAAACATGGCCCGGCGCCCGACAAGATCGGCAATGCGTCCGAATATCAATGCCCCCAGAAAATTCCCCACTAAAACGGCAGATCCGATGAGTCCCACTTGCCAAGGTAACGCGTGAAACTGCACCTTTACCTGCAATAGCGCCAGCGCAATAATGGAGATGTCATATCCGTCAAGAAAGACCCCACTCACCGATACCCATATTAAGCGTCTCAAAGGGGCGCTCAGTCTGGTGGAATCCTTCGTCTGGGAAGAGGTCGCACGATTCGGTACTTTCATCATTTTCGCCTCCTTTCAAGTCTACAAACCAGAAAACACACGCAACTTATGTTAATTATGTCAATTCCATATCGCCTGATTATTCGATTTTTAGTTGATATGATAAGTTCAGCTTCAT
>JAKADI010000454.1 GCA_021820675.1 Bacillota bacterium
GATCTCGTGTTGGAAGAAATGGACCTTCTGTGGCTGCCGGTTGAAAAATCATGGCGGCTAAACGAGCGCCATTATGGCGCCTTGCAGGGCCTCAACAAGGCGAATACGATCGACCGATACGGCGCCGAGCAGGTCTTCGCGTGGCGCCGCAGTTGGGATGTACGGCCACCACCGCTACCAAGCGGCGACGAGCGGCATCCCGCCAAAGACCCACGCTATCGGAAACTGCCAAATACCGCCTTGCCATCGTCGGAAAGTTTAAAGGACACGGTCAAACGCGTCCTGCCGTGCTGGCATCAGTCGATCGGGCCCGCGCTCCGCCGAGGAGAACGCGTGCTCGTTGTCGCCCACGGAAACAGTCTTCGAGGACTGGCAAAGTTCCTCAGCGCGGTTCCCGATGACGAAATCGCCAATTTCGAAATGCCAACGGGATCGCCGCTCGTTTACGAACTCGACGAAGCACTGGTGCCGCGTCATCGCTACTTTCTTACATCGTAAAGGCGGGGTCTTCCGAATTTCGTTTGGGGCGCGATATGCTGGGTATGTTCGACTAACCCATCGAATGGCCGCTCCGGAGGTACGAGATTCGCGACCATCTCTGGCGAGTAGCCCGCGAGGCCTCCCGGCTGGTGGCCAGGCATGGATCTTCCCCAAAGGTCCCCGCCGGCAGCGCCGCTCTCATCAGTCACGGGGGGATGTTGAAGGCTTGATGGCGGACGCCGGTACCGGTATCTCCAGCGCCCTTTAAAACCGGTTATCGGACATATCCATGTCGCGTTTGGGTGGAAGTGTTACAGAATCTCATCTCAAAGAGATGATGGCGCAGCAGCGAATGAAGGCGGAGGCTAATACTGCGTTCCTTGCTGCAGTCACCCCTGCCCACGGCAGCACGCACATCGTGGCCGGTCCCTCGCCGTGCATGCCCTTTCTCCTGGTGGCCGGAGGCGTGGCTATGAGCATGGCCTAGGGCGCGCCGGCCATGGAGTTTCTACGGACCGATCAAGCAATGCCGAAGCGTTCAAATATGAATCAAAAACCACACGAAAAAACCAAGTTGTCCGGGTTAAATCCTCATAAAAAGCAAAAAAGAGCTTGTTTGATGGCCACGTGCATGGGCCGGGTAACACACCGTTGGTTTACACGAACCGGTCTAGTGCGGTGGCTGTGCTGTAGCGCCGGACGAGCGCACGGTGAGGCGCCGGTGGCGTTTGAGAATTATTGTGCTAAAAGGGAGGCTCAAGCAGATCCCTGATTGAGTTGGTGATGTTGTATTGTCGACTTGCACCTCTCGCTCTTTGCGCTTTTACTTGATGCGTTTCTGTAGTCGATATCTGGCGATTGGAACAGTTGTTCTCCGCATGTGCTCTGCCAGCGCTGCGCAAGACCGTGCGCGCGGTGCGGTGATCTCTGTAGAGTGTTCAATGTGCCATGGAGCCGATGGCATTGCTCCCAGCGAAGAGGTCCCAAACATCGCAGGACAGCACTACGCCTATCTTCTTAGGCAGTTGGAGAATTATCAAAATGGCCGACGCGCGGGGACGATCATGCAAGAAGTGCTACGAGGGCTTTCGCGTCAGCAATTGAAAGATGTCTCCGCATATTTTGCGAGCATTCGGATCTCCGTTGCGAAGGTGCAGACAGGAGGTCGTGATGACGTATCTCGAAGGTGATCAGAGAAGCCGGTTAGTAGACCAGCCTTTAGAAATGAAGTTATTGATCTCGGCGACGCTGGTGTTCGCGTTGGTCGCGTTAGGAATGGCTTTGCTCTACATATACGTAACCCATCACGTCCCAGATGGTGGGCTCCTGATTACACCAAAGGACATCGCCGCGACCTACTACGGACCTGGTGTTGGCCTGGACACCCTGATAGGCTTGGCCCACATTCATCTGTGGGGATTGCTTGTCGCATTCTGGATTATAGGGTTTATATTTCTTCACTCCAGCCTGTCCCGCCGGTGGAAGATCTTTTGGTCGCTGTTGCCATACATCGCGTTTCTTGGCGATGTTGCAGGGTGGTTTTTAACCACGATCAATCCACGCTTTGTTTGGTTGGTGCTTCTGGGAGGCGCGACCTTCAGCACAGCACTTTTCGTCATGATAATTTATAGTCTTTGGGATGTCTGGCTTGGCTGACATTGGTGGACATCAGCCACCATGGCATTTTACGCCGCACCCAAATCCCTGATCCGCAATCTGGTAATGACGGTCCGCCGTCCTGACGCACTCTCACTAGTCCGAGTTGCCAGCAGCCGATACACTTTAGATAATCTAATTCAATAGACCCAATCCTCGGTGTCGATGAACGGGCGGCCGCCCTCTGGGATGGCAGGACTCCAGTGCGCAAGCATGACCGCCACTGCCCATCCCGCGCAACGCAGGCGGTTTCAGGACGCTAGCTTCGCTGAGGCTTGGGCACGACTTGTGGAGGTTCGAAAGCAGTCACAGGTGGCAAGACTCCTGAGACTTTCTCTATATTTGCTAAAACAGTGTTCGCAATGTTACCCTGTGACAGGCGGGATGTACCTTTGTCAGAGGTCAAAACGTTAACCAGACCATGCTTGCAGATCGCGTTATTCTTTCCGACCGCTTCCGGATCGTACCAGGCGCCCTCGTGAATGATCAGTACATGCCGTCGTACACGGTCAGTCACGACTGCGCCGACCAGGATCTGTCCTCGGTCATTAAATACCTTAATCACGTCACCGTTCCCGATGCCTCTCTCTCGCGCGTCATCCGGGTGAATCCATGCCGGCTCCCGCTGATGGACCTCGTACCACTCCCGAATCCAGGTGTTATTCAATTGTGAATGGAGACGGTATTTCGGGTGTGGAGACAGTACATGAAATGGATATATCTTGGCTTTTGGACTCCCAAGCCATTCCGTTGGTTCTAGCCATGTTGGATGCGGTGGGCAGTCGTCATAATGATAATTTTCAATCGTCTTGGAATAGATTTCTATGCGGCCGGACGGAGTGCCAAGCGGATGAGTCACCGGATCCGCACGGAACGCCGCATGTCGCACGTAGTGTCGTGAAG
>JAKADI010000455.1 GCA_021820675.1 Bacillota bacterium
CGGCGCAATAAATAAATCATAAATATCGGATTCACGGTCCCTCATGAGCACGATTTGCGTGCCGTCCGGCACGTGCGCAGCCATCTGTTCCTGAATCTGGAGCCAGCGATAGCTTTCTTTCTCTTCAATGGGCCACGGCTTACGCGCAACACTCTTCCCCTTTTTATGGAAAGCTTCACAAGTGTTGTTATGGAAAGCCCACCGTTATGTGAAGTAACGCCCTCGAAACCGATGCTCGGTCTTGGAATCGACGTTAAACACTCAACATAATATTTTGCCTCCAGTTCCATTGGATTCCGGCAAACTCGCGAGTAGCTGGTCAATTGGGGCTCAATTTGGTCTGATTAGCCATGAAAAGTGGCGCACATGGTACCTACTCACCGAAATGTGATGTCAAGAACTTTAGTTAAAAAATGGCGTCCTTGCGCATTTTCCACAGTAACTTTCCATAATGCTCAGCTTGTCATAACCCCGGGTTTCGGGATCGCGTGCCTAGGCGATTTGGCCCACCAGGCCCAGCGGTACCCCTGCCGTGGTCAACGCTAAGGCACTATGCAATAAGAACCCTTGCTCGGTGCCGGACCCAATAGGTCCCGTATAGATACTCGACAGCGAGAGATCCGGATGAGCGGCCCAATCACTCGCGAGGCGTAAGGCCCGCCCAGTCCACCGCGCGTCCCCCATTGACGAGAGACTCCATGCGCGGAACACCCACGGTTCGATTGATGGTTTGGATTGCTTCACCGTTAGGACCATGTTTTAGGTATTCGACAGCCGAACGCCAATTCGCCTTTGCCTTGAAACACCGCCCTCAAAAATTTTTTTTGCTGTGGAGAGCGATGGCCCACGGCAGATAACCATGGGAAACATTGCCGCTGAAGTAGCCAAAAACTTATGGGTAAAGATTAGCTCGCAACACGGAATCCGCGTTGCGTCAGCCTGTCACGGCCGCCGTTTGAGGTTCCGTGGGAATACGTCCTCTTACTGTTGGATTCTCGTTCGTAGCGGTCCAGCTCTTCGCCATCCTGTCGGCCATCCGTTTTTTCACGTGCCGGTTAATATCAACGGCCTTCATGCGTCAGCACTGCTGGTTTGCAGAACACCTTGTCAGAGAAGATGCTATCATAGTAAAATAGTAACATCTTATTGAATGATGACCATTGGTGGTTTGGTTTCGGTTCGACCTGAATACTCATGATCCGACGAGGAGCCAACGTATTCATGAATGCCAACCGCTGGTTTTCGAGTCTTTCCTACAACACTTTTCAAATGTCAGTGGAGGAAATGGCTGCTTGGTCATTGAGATTGACTCCAGTATTGCTTTTTTGTCGGTTCAAAAACGTCTGCTCCAGGCGCTCCCCTGTGACTAATTTTCCGATTGGTTGCCGTCGAGGTCGCCGAGACCGATTACGTCTGATCTCGTTCCCGGATCTCGTCGCATGCAGAGCTCTACGGTGTCATCCCGCACCTCGTGGTCATTGGTCTACCTGCCCTGTTTATCTTAAGCCTATTCTGGAAGAATGATTTTGTCGGGGTCTTATAATTCCGATAGATTTCGAGTGGTAAAGTGCATTATTTTGAATTTTGTCTGACGGGAAGGGAATATATACGATGTCTTTGGAGTTGGCGCCGCATCAACGGTTCCAAGGTTCCGGGAACAAAGGTCCGTCGCAAAAGAAGAGGCGTGCTCCACTAACGCTGGAACCGAGACATTTTCCTAGAAAGCAAAATCACTTGACAGCCGCCGATGACGGGTTGCCCCCGTTGTTTTTGGCTCTCTTAGGTCGATTCCAGATTACTATGCAGGGTGCGCCCGTCGAATTGCCGCTGACGGTACGAACGCAGTCGGCGGTTGCCTATTTGGCCATTCATCGGGACCGTTGGGTATCGCGTCATGAACTGGCTCAGATCCTTTGGCCAGAGACCTATGAGGACCAAGCGCGCGCCAACCTGAGAAAACTTCTCCATCAACTTCGCCAACATGCTTTATTGGCGACGTTGATCGAAGAAGGACAGATCGGACTTCGTTGGACGCCTAAAAGGGCTGTTACCTTGGACGTGGCTGAACTAGAAGCTGCGTCTTTTTATCACACCACCCGATCTTTGGAATATGCACACGAACTGTACCAAGGTCCTTTGTTGCCTTTAGTTGAAGATCATTGGGTGCAATATGAGCGCGAACGCCTTCAAACGCTCTACGTGGGCCTTCTTTTTTCACTGGCTGAACGCTATCTCTCTGTCGGTAAGGAATCCCATGCTCTGGTATTGGCTCACGAACTTATTCGGATCGATTCCTTTAACGAGGAGTACTACCGTCTTTGCCTCAGGATTCATGCCGCCCGAGGAGACATGGGATCGCTCAAACATACCTTTGACCATATGACCCAATTTTTCAGAGAAGAACTAGGGGTGGCGCTTACAGCGGAAACCCTTGGATTATTTCATCACTTCCGGGACAGTCTGAACCCAACCCCGACGACCCCGGCACGGCATCTTAAACCCGCTGCGGATTTACGTGGGGGCGAGGCGGAACACTTTACCGTTCACGCCGACGACCCGCAAAAATTTTTTCGTAACCTCCCTCCGCCACTGGAAAACGACCCAGCGCTCGAGAAGTTTTTGAGTTGGCTGAAACAGACACCGGCAACCCCAATGTTTTATCTGTGGGCACCTCCCGGCAGTGGCAAAACGACATGGCTACAGCGGGTGGCTCGGATGGCTCGTGAACGCGGATGGCAGATCATCTTCGAAAACCCGACGGCCCGCCGTGTCTCCCAAAGGGCTGCCGCAGGCCGCCGTGCGCTATTTTTCGTGGACGGCCAAGAACAACGCTTTGCTTCTTGGGCAGGAAGGGAACGACCGGTCAGCCATTGGCCGTCAAGCATTCGCATGGTTTTGACCGGAATCGCACCACCGGAGACGCTCTGGGGTGCGCCGACCCAGTGGGTGCGCTGGTCTCGCACCGCCACGCTGGGTCCGATGAGCCCGCCAGACATCCTGGCACGGCTTCAAGACCTGGGGGCTCCTGATCCGTCTTT
>JAKADI010000456.1 GCA_021820675.1 Bacillota bacterium
GGGCCCGAAAAGGTGAAGTTTGATCTCGGAGGGTTAAGGTGAGATGCGCGGTCCCAAAAGCCTTGGTGGTTTGCGGGATGGCGCGTCTCGTTTTCTCGGCCGTGCCGGTGGGAACAGACCATCGCGCGCGGCCGTTTGGCGCCTTAACTAAATCCGACGGATATGGTTGGGCATAGGTGTCACGCTCAAGGGGGTTTTAATGGCGTATGTAAGATCCCTCTCAATTTATGTAAGATATAAAAGAATAAATTACATATACAGTCTTGTCTTCTATTGATTATGTAAGAGACGAAATGCTAGAATGGATGTCGCGGCAGATATATTATCGATAAACTCGTAGAAATTGTTATGATTCGACTAATCATGGTAAGGGAGGAACGATTCCGTGCTCGCCAATTATATCCCGGCTCCTGCGTATTTAAGTCCTGGCGATACCGCTTGGCAACTGACAGCGGCCACACTGGTCGGATTAATGAGTGTTCCAGGCTTGGCTGTTCTTTATGGGGGATTAGTGAAGAAGAAGTGGGCGGTCAATTCCGCGCTGATGGTCTTTTATGCCTTCTCTATCGTCCTCATTGTCTGGGTTTTGTGGGGCTATAACATGGGATTTGGGCAGCCTTTGAAGCTGGGGGCGGGCATTTTGTCTCAGATCGTGGGTGTTCCCCGTCCGGCTTTACTGTCTTCCGCGTTGGAAGGGCAGGCGGTCGTTCCCTTGCTAGCCGGCTCGATGCCCGGTCTCCACATGCCGATGTCATCGCTCGTCTATTTTCAGTTTGTGTTCGCTGCCATCACGCCTGTCTTGCTGGCGGGAAGTGTGCTGGGGCGCATGAACTTTAAGGCCTGGATGATTTTTGTGCCGATCTGGTCCACCTTGGTCTATAGCGTCAATGCCTTCATGTTGTGGGGCGGGGGATGGTTGGCTCAGTTAGGCGTCGTCGATTTCAGCGGGGGCTACGTCATCCACGTGGCAGCGGGAATTTCGGGATTTGTGGCGGCTGCCGTCGTCGGCCCGCGCCTCAAGCGCGACCAGAATAGCTTTAATCCCAACAACCTCTTAGCCGTGGTGACGGGAGCGGGTTTATTGTGGCTGGGATGGAACGGATTCAATGGAGGAGATCCCTATTTTGCCAATATGGATGCTTCGGCAGCCGTCTTGAACACTAATGTTGCTGCTGCTACAGCACTTGTGGCGTGGCTGATCATGGATATGATGGCATACAACAAAGCGTCATTGCTGGGAACCGTTAACGGCATGATAGCCGGTCTGGTGGCGATAACGCCGGCAGCTGGATACGTGAATGGGGTGGGGGCATTATTGATCGGATTGGCTGCGGGTGTCATTCCGTGGCTGACCATGAACAAACTGGGCAAAGTCGGCATCTTTAAGAAAGTTGACGATACCTTAGGCGTTGTGCACACACACTATTTTGCCGGAGCGGTAGGCGGTTTGATGACAGGACTGCTGGCCGATCCGCACGTTATGGAATACATGGGCAAAACGGGTTTCTCGGTGACGGGTCTGTTTTACGGGAATCCCAAACAATTCTTTTTGCAGTGCCTGGGATTGGCTGCGATTACCGTATACGATGGCCTCATGACCTGGGGGATATTAAAAGTGATTGCGCTGGTGGTTCCATTACGATCGTCCGAGGCCGACCTCACCCATGGTGACATTCGCATTCATGGGGAGATGGTGTATGAAGAACCCATTTCCATTGGGTTAATGGGCGGGAGCGACATAACCGAAAACGATGCGTAAATCATTTTTCTAGGTGTTGATCTTGCGGTCCAGACAATCCTCTAACTATGATGATTGTCTGGACCTTTTTGCCGTGTTGTGGTTAAGGACGACCGCAAGGGTCTGGTCGACAGCGCCCACAAGACAGGGTAGTCCTTGGCTCCGGTGAAACGGTGCGACTCGGGCTGTTCCCCGTTGAACTTTCATTATGGTTCTTTGCGGTGAAAGGATTTTCAGATGGTGCCATCGGCAGGATTCGAACCTGCGACGCCGGGATGAGAAGACCCGCATCGCGGTGTGTACGAGCAGCTTTGGTGGTGATGTCACAAGGCGATCGGAGCTTCCGATGCATACCTGTCTATAGCCTTTTGGTGACTGAGACCCTGATCGAGCCATATGACGGCTGGTGAGACTTTGCATTAAAGGGACTTCGTCCGGACGGATTCCGATCACGGCGGGGTGGCGGATAAGGAATCGGTTTTTAGTCCCATCGTCGCAAGAACACACTGGGAGGTTCGACATGACATGAGTGAGGACGTGAGTACTGCAAAGTCTTCCACGTTGCTCGTCACCAAAATGTTCACGGCGTGTTCTTGAGCCACCAACATCACATGGGCATCCTTAGGATCAATCTCTGCTACCGTCTTGTCCGCAAGCCGCTGCCCTTCGACCAGCAACCGGCCATGTTTTGCAAGGCACGGTTACCGGGCAAACGAGGCCACCTCTGTAGGTGGGGCAGGACATCCCGAAGTCCAGCGGGCACCGCGTTGTCCAATAGTGGGGCGAGCGCCTCCAGAAATTCGCGGACCTCCTCATAGTGGTAGAGGCGCCGGTTTCGGCCGTGACCTACTAAGCCGCGCACGGTGGCGGAGTGGATAAATTCAGCCAGCACGCCTTGCGAAATGACTGGATGAAAGAACGGCGCGTTCGCTAGTAACAGGCCATCCGGAACACGAAGTCGAGGTCGCGTCTCTCGATGGTGAGTATATAGACCACGCGAAGGACCTCGACCGTTTGGTCGGTCACCCGAAACACGATGCGAAGACCCGCATCACGCAACTTGATTTCCTTGCATCCATGGAGTTTTGTCGCGTATTTGTTCTTGAGTGGCGTTCCTACCTCGTCGGCCCGTTCCTCAAGACGCGCTAAGGCCTTGTCCACGATCGTCACCACGGCGTTGTCGAGTCGTTGATATTCCGCGAGAGCGTCGGCATCGAACCGAACGTCGAACCGACGATTAGTCATTTCCACGCGAGCGCTGAACCCGACGCCAAGGCACGGCAC
>JAKADI010000457.1 GCA_021820675.1 Bacillota bacterium
CCGTTGGTTCTGCTAGGGATAAAAAAGGATTAAATTGGTGTCCGCTCATTCCCCTATTGCTACCGATACTTTGGGTGCCGACATGGAGGGGGCGCCTGGTGAGAAAACGCTCACCACCCCACGCTCCTTCTAAAATAATCCAGTCCCAGTGGGATGTTCCGAGCAGGTCAACACTGGCACTAAGGCCACGCAAAACGTTGCAGGGTTGCTTACCCAGGTTTTTAAAGACTACTGACCGGGTAATAACATCTAAATCATGGTAGACGGTATAACTAAAGGTTGCCTGAACATTTGAAACTGCATCTCGGCATTCGATTTGAAGTGTGTCCCCTTCATCATCCTGTTCCATGTAGGTTGCCGGCAAACCAGGTATTCGCGGTTTGCCGCGTAAAAGGCGGTACCCTGTATAGAGAAATTCCGAAATACGCGAACCATCATGGTTTTGAAATTCGTACGCTGATTGGCCAAAGTCTCCCCGATCACCACCCGGATATTCATATGGCATCGCCCAGCGAGGAGGTATAGTCGAGATAACTTCACCAGCAAATGAGTCGCGGCGTGTCTGAAGAATATACGCCAAAGATATTTCATTGACCTGGGGGCCCCAATAAAGGTGGGTCAATTGCCGTTCATGGGTCGCCATGAAACAATAACTCATGTTATGCGTTTTCAAATGAAATGTTTGGGATTGATCATCAATATAAATTGGCACGGCTGCTCCTCCTCGTTGTCGCATGTTAATACGATTTATTTAATTCCTGTCAGAGTAATGCCTTGAACAAATGTTTTTTGGGCAAGAAAGAATAAGACAACCATAGGCAAGGTGGCTACGGTAGCTGCAGCCATTAATAAAATTCCTATTGCTTAGGCCATGATGTTAAAGAATAGGTCAGGAATTGCATCTGCCAACGTTGGCCCCAGCGAATAGGATTGGGTCAGTAGTTGAACAGATCCACAGGCTCATGTTTGTAATGGAGAGACCTTATCATGCGGGTTCGGAACGAGTGCCCGACCAATGTTCCGTGGCTCACGTTGCGTAATCACGTAGGCGCCGACTGACGGATACGTCCCCTAGGAAGCCTTTACCGAGGTATTTCTCTCCGTCATCCCGGAATTTTTGGTAGTAGGGGTCAGATTTTGTATTGACTAGCATGAACATGAACCAATTAACGGCACGAATGGGTACGTTCCAAAATCGTTAGACCGATACCAAAAACCCGGTCGGCTGAGGACTATGTGTGAGATTGTTTGAGCAGAACATTTAGTCCACCAGAGGTTAATCCGACCAAGTCTAGACTTACAAATCGATATCCGGCCTTTTTAACAGCATCGGTCACTTCGACTCGGAGTTCAATAAGATGCTCAAACTCGTTCTGTGGCACTTCGATACGCGCTACCGGCCAATGATGCCGGACTCTAACGTTGGCAAAACCTAATCGGTGCAGAGCGGCTTCAGCCTCCTCCACCTGGCGCAGATTTTCAATCGTTACTGGGGTTTGATAGGGAATCCGGGACGATAGACACGGTGAAGCAGGTTTGTCCCAATTCTTCAATCCCCACTGCCGGGCTATGTCCCGTACCGCGGTTTTACCCAATCCCGCCAGCTTGAGGGGGCTTACAACTTGCCATTCCTGACCCGCCGCCAACCCCGGACGGTAATCGCCCACATCATCCTGGTTATAGCCATCCATGACCACGGCAAAGCGTTTTTGTTCGCGTAGGCGGGTTAATGTGGAAAAGAGTTCCGACTTGCAAAAGTAACACCGTTGTCCGTCGTTAGCGCGATACCGAGGATCATCGAGCTCTTCCGTGGCGACGATTTCGAGGGGGAACCCGGCCTCCAATGCTAATGTTCGGGCAAGTTGCAGTTCTTCTTGGGCGACACTGGGTGAATTGGCCATAACGGCTACCATGTTTTGAGGTCCCAGGGCTCGAAATGCGGCCATGGCCACCACGCTGGAATCTACCCCACCGGAAAAGGCCACGATGGCGGAATCGTATCGAGTCATAATATCCAGAAGACGCTGCTTATCATCATTGTTGATCATCGTGTTAACTCTCCTTATCTCAAAAAGTGGCCAATTTCACCAATACTCATCCTCAAAGAACTTTGAAGCGATGAAACGATCCGACATTTTGAGGAGTTGCGATGCACGGTTTCGTCTTGGCATTACGGCAATGGGTCCATAGGCGGAACATGATCATGTTCCTTTTCGAAGACTCGCAAGGCTTCTTCATACACCTGACGGATAGGAACTCCCATGGCCTGAGCTGCCTGTCGGCAATCCTCATATTCAGGTTGAGCGGATCGGACCTGGTGCTTAAGCCATCCAATTTTCACCTGAATAGACCCATAACGTGTCGACACGTGCACGTTGGAGCGAGGCAGGATCCAGGTCTCGAGCGGCAACCGCCGAATCCCCAAGGTGGTCGTTTCCGCGAATAATATGTCAACCATCTGGGCCTCATCAGCAGGATGGACAAGTACATTGATCATCACCGCCGGTCGCGATTTTTTCATGGTGATCGGCGTAAAGTATACATCACGGGCCCCTTCCTTAAGAAGCCGTTCCATTAGATAACCAAAAAATTCGGTATTCATATCATCGATATTGGTTTGTAACAAGATGGCTGGTACGGGGCCGTCTATCCAGGGATCGTCGAGTGCCCAGATGCGGGCCGCCAATCCTTGACTGTCATGTACGGTTTCCGCCCATTGAATGACACCTTGGGGAAGGCTAGGCACCGCCTGGCCATGAGCTTTAAAAATAGCCAATAAAACGGGATCCACGAAACCCCCACGCATTTCTTTGGTGTAAAAGCCGCCTAATCTTGAGGTCACCAATTCCGGATCGGTTAAATCTATGGGCACGGGGCCTATGAAGAGGGAAAGTCCCTCCAGCCGGGATCCTAGTAATTCTACGACCCGAGACGGCTGTGCGGAATTCTCGGGCGTACGCTGAAAGGTTTCCCAAACAGCCTGGACCCAGGTATTTGACGCCTGTCTCTGAGCGGGT
>JAKADI010000458.1 GCA_021820675.1 Bacillota bacterium
GGTGCTCACGGCTATACCGAAGCCTTTCAAGGAACTGAATTTATTCGAGGTTACGAAAGGGATAATTGGAATGTTGATCCTGTTGAGAGCGTTCCGCAGTGGGTGCAGGCGATAAATCGTTGGCGTCCCAATTGGGGCACTCGCTATTATCAAAATGTACGGCATTTTCAAGACGAAACCGATTTTTTTTCAGCTCGCGTCTTTCAATATGCTAGCGAGTGGCTACAGAACAACTATGGGCATACACCGTTTTATCTTCATGTTGAATCCTTTGGAGCCCACGAGCCATTCCACCTTCCCGAACCATACCGGTCCATGTGGACCAAACATGGGCAGGTCGATTTCACTATCTGGCCTCCCTATCAAGACTCAAATGCCATGGCACAATTTTTTCAACACGTTCGCCCTGAGGAGTTGGACTTTATCCGTAGTCAGTACTTGGGTAAACTGACCATGTTGGATCACTGGTTCGGAACACTGCTAGATACCTTAGATCGGCTGAATGCGTGGGAAGACACGATGGTCGTCGCAACCACAGATCATGGTCACGAATTGGGGGAACGACGCGTATTCGGCAAAAGCCACCCCCATTTCGGAAGTCATGCCCACATTCCGTTAGTAATTTGGCATCCCAACTTGCCCAAGCATTTACAAGATGGTTCCTTAGATGCCTTGACGCAGACCGTCGACTTGAACCCGACAGTCATTCAGGCAATGGGGGTTAGTCCCTATGAAGCTCCTCATGGACGGTCTCTAATGAATCTTTTGCTAGGCAAGACAACACATCATCGCGAGGCGGTACTTTATGGAACATTTGGACAAGGGGCAGGGTGTACAACGTTAGATTATACGTTACTCCAAGGATTCACCAATCAACAAGCTCCTCTATATCTGTATTCATCCCGGTTACCGCGACTTCCTCGCGGGCATCTGTCTGCATTAAGAGAAATTGCTTGCGGTCAATATATTCCCGGGGTGGATTGGCCAGTATGGCGTATTCCTTGGGCAATTGATGAAGGCCCTCATAGCGGTGAAACAGTTTTGTACCGGCGGTTGGACCCGATGTTCAAGGAGCGAAATTTGTGCGGCGTGGATGTGATGATCCATCGTCGAATGAACAGGTTGATTAAGGACATGATGGCCGAGGAAGGAACTCCGCCAGAGCAATTTTATCGGATGGGGCTTTCACGACATCCCGAGCCATAGACAGAGTACATGAGTCCACCTTGTTCCACGGCAAGCCTTTGGCCGTACGGATAAAATATCCGGAGTTCCCTCTTTGTGAAGCTTCACCGAAAAATCTAATATGGAAAATGGCCTTTAGGCTGTGGCATGCGTTGACGGATTTCGACATCGTGTCAGTCACGTACTCTAGCCGGAGTTTTCAGCTTACAGTGACAATGTCTCAATACCGGTTCTGGTCTTCACAGGTTGAAATCTCACGAACACGGCATGACACGGGGGATTGGAGGCATCCTAAAGGATTCTCCAATACCGATCAATCCTGCCAAAACGCCACCTGGTTGTATAACTTAGCGGAAATCCTCGAATTCGTTGTCACGATTGAGTTTCACACGTTATAGGATCACTAACCCGGAAACTCCTGCGAGTGTAACGATATTCTATGTAATGAAAACACTTGTAACGGCTTATGCTTCTCGTGAGCCAGGTAGAGGACGTGACAAAGTGTCACTTGGAACCTCAAAAATCACTGTATCGCCTGCTCCACGTCGGGCAATGCTTTGGATGATGATAATAGGACCTGGCGTTTTGGGATTAATCGCCGACAACGATGCCGGGGGCATGATATCCTATTTGGTCACTGGTGCGGCTCATCACTTAGCATGGTTTGCGCTGGGTTTAATTGGTATGGGGCCTATTACTTTTATGATTCAAGAAGTATCTCTTCGGATCGCCATTGCCACACAAATGCCATACAATCGCGTGGTCCGGATAAAATTCGGAAGTCGATGGACTGTCGTAAATGGAACATTAGTGCATCTGTTAAACGGGCTTACCCTCGTTACCGAGTTTTTGGGAATGACGTCGGCTTTAAACCTGGTCGGCATCCCTTGGTGGGCAGGCCTATTAATATCCTACGCCATGGTCCTTGCATTTACCACCAATCGTGATTATCTTAACTTGGAACGACTCTTATTGCTTATGGCCGTATTTAATTTGGTGTTCATTCCAGTGCCTTTCTTAATGCACCCCACATGGCAAACATGGCATACGGCGTGGGGAGGACATTTCACTCCATCAGTGCTCTTCTTGCTACTATCTCTGGCGGGAAACGCCATTGCCCCATGGATGATTTACTGGCAAGAAAATGCTGCATGGGCAGGCAATATCACCTCGTTGGCGGCGGGTCGCAAGGACCTTAGTCTCGGTATTGTGGCCCAGATTGTTATGGGAAGCATAGTTATGCTTATTGGTGGTCTCACAACAGGATCCACACGTGCAGCAGCGCTTAATCCTCTGGTTTGGTTGTTGGACACGACAGGGAAACTCCCAGGGGGGCTTTTCGCCCTAGGAATTTTTGACGCGGGGTTTTTGGCCGCTTGTACGGTTTCCCTCTCGTCAGCGTGGATGTTGAGCAACGCACTTCATGACACCTCTCCACTTTCCACTGTGTTGCCCACACGGGGAAGATACCGCCGAATCCATGTCTTGACGATAACAGGTGCAGCTTTGGGTGCGCTATGGCGTCCTTTACCCATTGGATATGTTACATTGTGGATTCAAGCATTAGGAGCATTGTGGATGCCTGTTAATATTGTGATGCTAATTGTAATTGCGCGGGACAGCCATTTAATGGGATCTCTGATGATTGAACGTGGAAAATTATGTGCCTTGATAGGAGTTACCGTTCTGTTCCTGTTCTTGGCCATAGTCTCTTGGATATCTTAAGATGGGCACGTGTGACACCCCATTTTCCCACCTACCTTTACGGTCCACAGACTAGCATTAACGATTATGCGACGTCGTGGAATAGTTGAAATTTTAGGGT
>JAKADI010000459.1 GCA_021820675.1 Bacillota bacterium
CGTTGGGTCCTGCGCAGGCTAGACTCTCGAATCCACCACGCCACGCATTTCTATCGTCTGGAGTCCCCGGACAGAAAACCTCCATGCCCATGAACCACGCTGCGTTGTTCATATATTGAGGATACCATCTGTTGAGCATAAACGTCGATTATACACGGCCGCGATCTTTGATATTCGATCTGCGGTGGGACGGGGGCTCATAACTGGTCGTCCCGTCCTTGCACAGATTTATTGTCACCTCAACCATCCTGTTCAATCAATCCTGCATCCACAGCCGTTCATACCGTCATACCCTCATCGCCGGGGACCGCAAACAGATTCAGCATGTGTCCTCACAATGAACTGGCACTGCCCCACGCGGGGGATAGCGTCGCCTTTATGCACGACCGCCAAGCGATTTTAGCGGAGTTTCGAGGGAATTTAGGAGGAACAGTCAAGGGCAGCTGCGCGCTGGGTTTGGAAGAGAGGGAGTTACGAGTGCTGGGGGACCGGAAAGCCTCTTGATCGGATGGCCAATTGATGCCAATGCTTATGGCATCGTTCATGGCCCCCGTCCCAAGATTCCAGATCATATGTCTGAACATCCCGGAAATTTAATAAAAAGAAAGACGCAGTCACCAAATTTTCACATGGCCACGGGCATCATGACACTTCCACGGTGGTATTGCGGCCCTCTAAGACACGTAAAGCCGTGTCTTTAACGCGAGCGTAGCTTTCAAACAAGACGACCACCAAACTCCCATTAGGAGCGGTAGTAACGGCGGTAGCCACAGCCTCTTGCTCCTTCGGCACGACTTTTAAGTGTTCAGCCCTGACACCTGTTTGCTGCAAAGTCTGGGTGATCAACGCCGCCATTTCCCCTGCGCTCCGCCCTCGTAAATCTTGATCTTCACGGATAACAAAATCATGAGAAAATCCCGCAGCCGCCTTTATCGCCTTTTCCAGATCTTGATTGCGCCGATCCCCCGGTAGACCCAACACTGTCCGAACATGCCGGTATCCCAGCCGCTTTACTACCGCGCTAAGCGCCTCTAAGGCCGGGGCATTATGCGCATAATCCAACAGGACGTCGACACCGTGACCGCGAAGCATCTCAAGTCGCCCCGGGTTGGCTCCGTTATCCACCGCGAAAGAGCGCAAACACTGGCCGATAAATGCGGGTTCCAGGCCCATGGCGATAGCCGCTGCTGCGGCAGCCATGGCGTTTTTGACATTGATTTCAGCTCTTCCGTGCCAACTGGCCGGAAGAGCACGGCTACCTATCACCCGGCGAATCCGGTCGTTTTGCTGATACACGATGTACCCATGACGCACAAATACGGCCCTATGGCCCTTGTCAAGTTGTTCGGCAATAACCCGGTTATCGTCATGCGTAGAAAACCAAATAATCGAGGACCTTGTGCGCCGGGCCATCGACACCACATCCGGATCGTCCGCGTTGAGGATAACCGTGCCACCAGGGCGCACAACGTCCACCAATAGCGCTTTGAGATGTGTCAAATCTTCCAAGGTGTGGATCTCATCCTGGCCGAGATGGTCCGGCCCAATATTCGTGACGACTGCCACATCGAGATCAGTAAAACCCAACCCGTAACGGACCATGCCTCCCCGCGCTGTTTCCAAAATAGCCACTTCCACTTGCGGATCCCCTAAGACGACCTGGGCAGACCATGGCCCTGTTAAATCGCCGCTTTGAATTAACCGTCCTCCAATGGTGATGCCATCTGTCGACGTCATTCCCACTGTCCGTCCCGCCTGCTGCCAAATATGGGTCAACATACGCGTCACCGTCGTTTTCCCATTGGTGCCGGTAATGGCGCAAACCGGAATTCGCCCGTCGTGATCGGGAAAAAGATTTTGAATAATGGCTTCGCCGACCCTTTGGGCTTGACCGCCCGAAGGGGATAAGTGCATTCTCAAACCCGGCGCCGCATTGACTTCAATAACGGCTCCCCCGCTTTGGCGGAGGGACTTTGCCAAATTAGGCGTCACAATGTCAATGCCTGCGATATCAAGGCCGACAATTTTAGCCGTGCGAACCATGTCAAAAGCTAATGCCTCGGAAACATCCCCAGTAACGTCCTGAGCCTCTCCGCCGCTGGATAAGTTGGCGCTTTCCCGCAACCACACCGTTTGACCCGCAAGCGGCACACTGTCAAGGCTTAGGTGCTGATGGACAAGTGCCATTAAGGTGGCTTGATCCCGAACAATGGGACTTAACGGCATGGTATGATGCGGCCCTCGCCTCGGGTTGCGATTTTCTTGATCAATTAATTGATCAATGGTATGGATCCCGTCTCCCCGTACCGATGGGGGTAATCTCCGACTTGCCGCCACGACCTTATCGCCCACCACCAAAATCCGGTACGGCTGTCCCGCAATCTGCGGCTCAATGATCACACCGCCTTCCCCCCGATGGTCCCAAGCCCAGTGATAAGCGCGAGACAATTCCGCAATCGTCTCGACATTGAGACTTACGCCGTCTCCCTGGTGTCCTTGTTGCGGTTTGACGGCAAGTGGGAATCCGAGTTTTTGGGCCGCCACTTTTGCCTGGTCCCCGGCATGGGCCACCACGCCCTGAGGTACCATGACTCCATGACGTTCTAACATCTCTTTCGTTAAAGCCTTGTCCTGGCAAATATCCACGGCAATAGTAGACGTTTCATCACTCAAGGCCGCCGCAATGCGTTTTTGATGGACACCTTGCCCGAGCCGAATTAGGTTACGGTCATCAAGCCGCCACGTGGGAATCTCCCGCATCTGAGCCGCTTGAATGATAGCTTTAGTCGATGGTCCCAGGTGATATTCACGGATCTCGTGGAGCACCGCTTCTAAGCGCCTGGAAAAGTCGTGCATAGGGGCCTCATCCCATAGGGTCTGGGTCCAAGTGCACGCGGCTTTCAAAGCGGCATCAGCGCCGGCGGCCGTGTCGCTTTCAAAGACGACACGTACCAGAGCACTCTCGGACATCTCGCGCGTTTTCCCATAATGACCGTCTTCCC
>JAKADI010000460.1 GCA_021820675.1 Bacillota bacterium
CGATTAAAAAGTTTAATCCAGATTGATGAACTCCGGGCCTTTGACCCGGACTTAGCGCAAACGTATCTGTCGGCGAAACTGCTCGGCGCCGTGCTGGTGGATGCAATCCGGATCCATGGCCCAGATTTTCCCCCTACGGATTTCCCGTCCGCACGGACATCCAGCACCATGTGGCGTATTTCGTCATGGATTTGGTAGGACCTCCAGATGATCGTTCAGGGCCTCGTCAATCTGAGTGATTGGCATCTCACATCGCGGACGTGGACCAAAGCACTCCATGAGCGGCCACGTAAACGGCGACTCTCACTCGATTCGTCCGGCTTAGGTTAGCGCATGGATTACTGTCCCCTCTTGAGCGCACCGACGGCACCGATGCCGTCACACAACCCGGCAGAGCGTGACGGTTGATGACAAGGTGTCATCGCAAATCAACGGGCATCGGTCGGTTCCCTTTGCGGATCGCACCACGTTTCGCCATTCTCAGAGAAAGGAGACAGATTCGATGCTGTCGACATTGTTTACCGGAATTGATGTCAGTCAACCTGAACACGTGGTCTGTACCATGAAAAGGGTTTCATGACATTCGTATCGCCGATTTCCCATCGGAATGCAATTCGAGTAAAATCGAAGAAGGCATAACGATCAAATATTAGTAAGTGAAGAGGTGTGGTATGAAGGACCAAGTTGTTCTTACTGGTATTAAACCCACAGGCGTGTTGCATCTGGGAAACTGGGCAGGGGCAATTCGGCCTGCCGTGGAACTCTCCCATAAATCTGGCCTGAAGGCTTACTTTTTCATTGCCGACTACCATGCATTAATAAGCTCTAAAAGTCCTGATAAGCTTCGTGAATACACCTACGGAGCGGCAGCTACATGGATTGCCCTCGGCCTCGATCCATCCCAAGTTGTGTTTTATCGACAATCGGATATTCCGGAAGTGTTTGAACTAAATTGGATTTTGGCTTGTTTTTCTCCAAAAGGCCTCATGAATCGAGCACATGCGTATAAAATGCAAATGCAAAATAATCCAACCATCGATGTCAATATGGGTTTGTATGCATACCCAATTCTCATGGCCGCCGATATCCTTATTATGAATAGCAACTGGGTACCTGTGGGCAGCGACCAACAGCAACACGTTGAGATTACTCGGGACCTAGCACATCGCTTTAACCGACAGTACCACACGGAAGTGTTCACGTTGCCAGAGGCTCTGATGAGTTTGGCTGGCGTAGTGATTCCTGGCCTTGATGGGCGTAAGATGAGCAAAAGCTACGATAATACCATACCTATCTTTGCGCCGCCTGAACAGCTTCGAAAACTTATTTTTCACATTACTACCAATTCCTCTGGCATTCACGATCGGAAAGATGAGGAGACATCCACCATATTTCAGCTGTACCAACTGTTCAGCACACCGGAGCAAATGGAAGTACTCAAAATACAATATCAAACTGGCATTGCCTGGGGAGATGCAAAGGAAGGACTTTACTCTCTGTTAGAAGCTCAGCTCCGTGAACCGCGCGAACATTATGAGACACTCATGAAAGACCCTCAAGAGTTAGAGCGCGTATTGCGGGAAGGGGCATCGCAAGCTCGAGAAGTCGCCTCCAAGACACTAGAACGTGTTCGCCATACGCTCGGTATTAGGCGATAGAAGGAACACATAAACAAACCTTCGAAGCAATAAGACCCAGCGACTTCGATAGCGTAGAAAGAGTAACTTTTTGCGGCTCATTCTCGAGTCCAGTGATATAGGCTAAAAGTCGCTGGGATTTGCGCGCATGATAAGCGGCGCATTCACAAAGTGCAGGATGGAGTTGCTTAATGCCTATAATGTGCTCCGGGCGGAAAATCTCACAGCGTAAGCATCACCGGATTTGAGAAGGAGCCCTTTTTGCCATAGTAATCTATCCTTAGGAGCCTAGAGACCCCCATCTTTTTGCCATTTGTTCTGGGATAAGCCCGAGTAGTTCAGCCTTTTGTTCCCATTCGAGTCCGCCTTTCATGCGGCAGCTGATCCCACACCAGACTCCGATGCCGGAATGTCTGCCCGTGTCCGCCGCGCACAGCTATCAGAACGACGCCCAACCCTACCTCTCCTTAATTGCGAGACGCCACAATATGCAATGTGAATCACCTCACCTTATAGGTCAAACAACGCATCAATCGGGGAATCGTATATACTAAAAAATGGATCGCGGTGAACCCCATGACCACAGTGCTGTACCCGCTGCCATTAGCCTACACCGCAGCGGGGCATCCGGAATCGCTCACCCATTACGTTCTACGGCTCAGTCGCGCACACTGCGTGACACCGGCCGTTTTAATTCGTCAACTCTTTGGTCACTATCTTCCGAAACCCTATCTTGAGATCGGCTATGACAAGGCCATTCCGTATGGAGCAGCCATCAATGGACGCGGTGTAGTCGCTGCCGACTGGGTTCGCATCATCAGCTCCTTAACCAGTCAGCGAAATTTGTCTGCGGCCACATTGATAGGATGGGCGCCGGTGATCCCTGTCCGTGGTCTTGTCGCCCCCCATCGCCGCTGGTGTGTGCGCTGTTATCAGTCATCCCATTCCATTCCCTATGACCCGCTCTATTGGACGGTCGCCCAAGTAACCACCTGCGCGATTCACCAAACGACCTTGCTTGATAACTGTCCAGCGTGCCACGCTTTCCAATCTTGGCTTCCCACGTCAGGAGTGACCGAAATTTGCCATCAATGCGGGACGTCATTATACACGGCCACTCCGGATACCCACCCCAGTAGCCATGACCAATGGGTTACCGTCACAGTAGCGGAGGCCTTGCGCAACCCGCCCCGCGTGGCCGCTCCCTTAGTTCTTGCCCAACGGCTGCGGGAGTCCATTGAACAGCTGAACCACGGGATAGCCGCTCATTTTGCTCACGATTTGGGCTATCCCAAGAATACGGTGGCGGGATGGCTAGGGGGTGGCCATCAGCCCACCCTGGAAGCCGTGCTGCGCATGT
>JAKADI010000461.1 GCA_021820675.1 Bacillota bacterium
GCTTGGTTCATTTTCACCTCTCACAGGACCAGATCACCCAAGCCGCAGAAGAGCGGGCGGGCCAGCGTCTGTTGAATTTTTTGTCGGGTGTTGCTTATGCGCTTGACGGTGGTCTGCGCAAGGTGGGGGACAATATTTTCCTCGTAACCCCGAACAATGTTGAGGTCGCAAGCGAAGACCACGAAGAAACCCCCGGATGGACACGGAGCTTAAACAAGTGAGTATGATCTTTACGCACTTAGCAGAAACTGTGCATATTCTGCAAGACGTGTTTATTGTTGTGCTGATGGTTCGAATTATCGCGTCCTTTTTCCCTCCGCGTACGGCGGGGCTGTGGGACAAAGCGGCTTATATTTCGTCACAACTAACTGAGCCAATTCTCGCGCCAATTCGGCGAAGGGTGCCTCTAGTTGGGATGTTAGATTTGTCGCCGCTAATTGCCTTTTTTCTTGTAGACATTGCATCGTATCTTTTAGTGCAAATCTTTTTATACATGGCAACGCTTTAAGCACGGGAGGATTTTATGCCACTAACACCCTTAGATATCGTAAATAAGGAGTTTAAACATGGATTTCGTGGTTACAGTGAAGATGATGTCAACGAATTTCTGGATGAAGTTGTTAGGGACTATGAAGCTCTAATTCGGGAAAATGATGAGCTAAAAGAAAATACCTCGGGTATGACCGAGCGCCTGGAACAATATCGTAAGTTGGAAGCAACCTTGCAAAATACGCTCGTGGTTGCTCAGCAAACAGCCGAGGAAGTGAAGGTGGCGGCGAGAAAAGAAGCCGATCTCATTGTGCGCGAGGCGGAAGCTAAAGCGGGAGAAATCGTTCGACTTGCCGAATCCCGGGTACGGGAGACAGAGGGTCAGCTAGCTCAAATGCGTTATGAAACCGAGAAGTTCCGCGCTCAGATTAAGAGCTTGTTAGAGGCGCAATTACGACTGCTAAGCGACACATCTCTGTTGCAAGTTCCGATAGAATCGTAGAGGTTACGGTAAATAAGGACTGTGGTAGAATATGATAAAAGATCTAACACGATGATTGGGATATAAGTCGCAAGACGACTGGCATAGCGAACTGGGATTATGGTGCAAGCCAGTCCAGGAGTCTGTGAACTCATCACCCAGGAGTGCTTGGGCGAAAATGGGATTAGTCCAAGCCGGCTATGTCCGTTACCGCATTTTCAAAGGGCCCGGTGTGCTCTTATGCCCCCGGGAATTAAGGGTGGTACCGCGCCAAAACGTCCCTTTATGACGGGGCGTTTATTTTTTGTTGGGAGGACATCATGGATTACAGGGAAACCTTACGTTTACCTAAGACGGCATTTCCAATGAAGGCTAATTTGCCGGCGAGAGAACCGCAAGTGTTAGGGCAATGGCAAGAGATGAATATTTATCAGCTCCAACGGATGGCAAGAGCTCATCAGAAGAAATTTGTTTTGCATGATGGCCCTCCGTATGCCAATGGGAACATTCATACGGGAACGGCATTGAATAAGATTCTGAAAGATATGATCAATCGATATTGGTCTTTAGCTGGGTACGATGCCGCTTATGTACCGGGATGGGATACCCATGGGCTGCCGATTGAAATGCGCGCGCTGAGAAAACTCGGGGTCTCCCAACATCAAATTGATGCGTTGGCGTTACGTAAAGAATGTGCAGCGGTCGCGCAACATTACATCCAAGTCATGAGCAAGGAATTTCAACGGCTGGGAGTGATCGGAGATTGGGAACACCCTTACATTACCATGAGTCCGGAGTATGAAGGTGCTGAACTAGAAGTGTTTGCGGCTATGGTGGAAAAAGGCCTAATTTACCGCGATCTCAGGCCTGTCTACTGGTGCCCTCATTGTGAAACAGCGTTGGCCGAGGGCGAAATTGAGTATCGAAGCCATCAATCTGATGCAATCTATGTGGGATTTCCGACGAAAGACGGCAAGGGTATCTTACCTGATAATACGCGGGTGGTCATTTGGACGACGACACCCTGGACGATTCCGTCTAACGTAGCTATCGCCCTCCATCCGGACTTGTTATATGTGGTCCTAAAAACGCGGCAGGCTGGGCATGTGTTGGTATCTGAAGACTTGAGTGTTCAACTGGTGAAGCTAATGGGGTGGGACGTTGATAAGCAATATGGCCCCTGGGGCGGACGCGAATTGGAGGGCGTAATAGCTCAGCATCCATATTTATCCCATTCGGTGCCATTAATTTTGGGTGATCACGTAACCAATGAAAGTGGAACCGGGTTGGTTCATACTGCTCCAGGACACGGAATGGAGGACTTTGAAGTTGGTAAGCACTATCACCTGCCGATTGTGCAACCAATCAATGATCAAGGCCGGTTTCTAAGCGATACGCCATTAGTGGGGGGATTATTTTACCAGGATGCCAACACGGTGGTGATTCGCCGACTCCTGAAAGAAGGCCAGTTACTTCACCATGAACCCTTGATGCATCAATATGCCTATTGCTGGCGGTGCAAAAACCCCGTGATCTTCCGGGCCACTCAGCAGTGGTTTTTGTCGATTGACCGGTTGCGAGAGGGCTTAACCCAAGCAACGTACCCCGTCAGGTGGGACCCTGGCTGGGGTGGAGAGCGTATCCGTCAGATGATAGATAACCGCCAGGACTGGTGCTTGTCGAGGCAACGGGTTTGGGGCGTTCCTATTGCGGCGTTCTATTGTCAGGAATGTGATTCGGCGATTTTAGAGGGTCGAGTGATTCGTCATGTTGCCGCGATCATTTCCCGAGAGGGATCCGATGCCTGGTGGGAACATGATGCCGCGTATTTCCTTCCTGCCGATTACCGCTGCCCCCATTGCGGCAGCCGTGATTTAAGGCAAGAACACGATATTTTTGATGTCTGGTTAGATTCCGGTTCTAGTCAAGCGGCTGTGTTAGCGGAACGCGCAGATTTAACCTGGCCCGCCGATGTGGTCTTGGAAGGGAACGACCAGTACCGGGGCTGGTTTACTAGTCTCTTGACC
>JAKADI010000462.1 GCA_021820675.1 Bacillota bacterium
GTTGATAGCTTCCCCCCTCTGTGGGGGAGTGGTTGTATGGCATGGCCTGCAAGGGCGCAGCGCCGTGGATGGAAATGGTTTACCGGATTGACGTTCATCACCGTTGCGATTCTAGGCTAGGTCTCGCAGGAGGGAGCAACGCCTTCCCCCCACCCCCGTGGGCATTTCGTTCCCAAATAACCAATCAACAATTTCAGATAACTTTGCGTAATCAAAGTGGCGGTCGTGCGTATCACGTGCGGATGCTGGTGGTCAATCCCAAGGGCACTACACGAATGGCCCTCCCGGCCACCCTAGCGGATAACACCGTCGTAACGGAGAAGATCGCGAGTACATCGGCCATTCACTCATCACGTATTGTGATCGAGTGGCGCTCATCACAAACTGGTCCCCGCCAGAAACTTGTCCAGGATTATCGCCCCGCTACAACGTTACACTAAGAATCTTGCCATAAAGTGTGTACAGTCCGTTCTCTTTCCATGGGTGCCATGGAATCGAATTGGTTTCTTGTAAAATTAATGGACAAGTTAGCTCGGCCGATAGCAAAATAAATCGCATCTCCTCCTCCGTCAATTTTTTGACGGGCTATTGTATAAGAAAATATTTATACATATGTCACATAATCCATATTTCACAAATACTAAATGGACCGTTATGCTTAATTCATCAGCAATCAACATCTAATCCATAAGATCACAATTATCCGAATTGGCATTAATATCAGAGGGAGGAAGTTACATGAGTTCGACCGAGCAGAAAAAGAACCGCTGGGCATCTGGAGTTACCCCTTACCGAGAAATGGGATATTGGCGACCGGATTACGAACCTTCCGAAACAGATATCATTTGCGTCTTCCGAATAACCCCGCAAGAAGGGGTAGAACCGGAAGAAGCTGCTGCAGCCGTGGCCGGAGAATCCTCGACGGCCACGTGGACTGTGGTCTGGACGGATCGTCTAACCGCATATGACAATTACCAGGCCAAAGCGTACCAGGTCATACCGATCCCTGGTACTGACCAATATTTTGCCTATATTGCGTATTCCATTGACCTGTTTGAGGAAGGCTCTATTACGAACGTCGCGGCATCGATTATCGGTAACGTTTTCGGGTTCAAAGCGTTGAAAGCATTGCGATTGGAAGACATGCGCTTCCCCTTACACTACATTAAAACCTTCCAAGGTCCGGCACACGGGATTGTTGTCGAACGAGAATATTTGGACAAATATGGTCGTCCTCTTCTAGGGGCCACCACAAAACCCAAACTGGGTCTCTCGGCTCGAAATTATGGCCGGGTTGCCTATGAGGCCCTCCGCGGCGGACTGGATTTCACTAAGGACGATGAAAATATCGGATCCCAACCCTTTATGCGTTGGCGCGATAGGTTTCTTTATGTCATGGAGGGTGTCAACCGTGCTGCCGCCGACACCGGTGAAGTCAAAGGGCATTACCTTAATATCACTGCTGCCACGATGGAAGACATGTATGAACGAGCCGAATTCGCCAAGGAATTAGGCAGCGTCATCATCATGATAGACCTCGTGGTCGGATATACGGGAATTCAGTCCATGGCTAAGTGGGCCCGGAAAAATGGCATGATTTTACACTTGCATCGGGCGGGACACGGCACCTATACTCGCCAGAAGACTCACGGTGTGTCCTTCCGCGTGATATCTAAATGGATGCGCCTCATTGGTGTCGACCACATCCATGCTGGTACCGTTGTCGGAAAATTAGAGGGCGATCCCAATATGATTCATGGCTTCTATAAAACTTTACGCGATGCTCAGGTGGCTGCCAACCTGGAAGAGGGATTATTCTTCGACCAAGATTGGGGGTCAATGCCGGGAGTCATGCCGGTTGCTTCGGGTGGCATTCACGCCGGTCAAATGCACCTCCTTCTTCATCATCTCGGAGAAGATGTGATTTTGCAATTTGGCGGCGGCACCATTGGGCATCCCATGGGGATTTCGGCTGGCGCCACCGCGAACCGGGTGGCATTGGAAGCGATGATCAAAGCGCGCAATGAGGGCAAGGACATTCTCCATGAAGGGCCCGAAATCCTTCAAAAGGCCGCCAAATGGTCACCTGCCCTGCAAGCCGCCCTCGATGTCTGGAAAGATGTCTCGTTTAATTACGAATCCACGGACACGCCGGATGTCATTCCGACACCGAGCGTATAAAAAGAAGGAGGACTCGATCCATGGCGTTTCATCTTACCCAGGGGACATTTTCCTATCTCCCGCCCCTCAACGACGACGAAATCAAGATGCAAATTGAGTATGCTCTGGGCAACGGCTGGCCCATGAGTGTGGAATTTACAGACGATCCGCATCCCCGCAACACATACTGGGACATGTGGGGGTTGCCCATGTTTGATCAAAAAGATCCCGCCGCAATCCTCTACGAAGTTAATGAATGTCGCAAGGCTTATCCCCGACACTACATTCGCTTGAATGCCTACGACCCCTCCCGGGGACGGCAGACGCTGGCCTTGTCCTTTATCGTAAACCGACCGGCGAATGATCCCGGATTCAATTTAATCCGCCAAGAAACCTCCAATCGCCAGATCCGTTACACCCTGCACAGTTATGCTACGGATAAGGCCAAAGGGGAACGTTTCACCGACTAAAGAAACACTATGTTATAGCAATCGAGCTAAGCAGACGAACAGTTCGCTTTGCGGGGGACTGTTCGTTTTTGCTTTCCCCTGCTTTACGTGTCGATTTGACGGAGATAGAACATGAGCGACAGATCATCAGGACCACCGTCAGAAATAAGGGATAGACCCATGTCCCACGACGTTACCGAAAAGATGGACGTCTGCCTCTTCGGCGATATTCCTATGTTTACCATCCTTCCTCCCATAGTTTTCATCGTCACGAGAAGGGCGATTGAAGACTTTTCGCTACGTGACAACCCTTCCATGTCACCGGCAGCATACCCCATAGGACGGACATTAACGCCACCTCCCACATGGCATGGAGATAACCTGGAC
>JAKADI010000463.1 GCA_021820675.1 Bacillota bacterium
ATCCCTATCCCCTTTTTCATATGGGGGGCATTGGCTTCACTCTGGCATCGCTTCAAGCAGGCTCTACCGTCGTACTGGAAACGCCCTTTGATGCCGAACATTTCACCTCGAGTATCACGCGGTTTCATGCCACGATCGCCCTCATGGTCCCCACCATGGTGCAAGCCCTCTTAGACCTGGGTCCGCATTGGCACTTACAGATCGCCAAATCGCCCCTGCGTCAGTTGGTGACGACCAGTGCTCCTTTGATGACCGAAACCCGCCACGCTATAGAAAAAACCTGGCCAAATTTGATGGTGTCGGTGCTTTATTCAGCCACCGAAGCCATCTTCACCGTCCTTCGCCACGAAAAGTCTGATGCTCATCTCTGCGTAGGGCGGGTGGCCTTCGGCACCGAATTATTGATTTTGGGAAGTGACCAAACTCCTTGTGCCGTCGGACAGCCAGGGACTATATACGCTCGGGGCCTAAGCGTCTTCGCCGGATATCACAGGTCCCCTGACCAATTCGGCAGTTGGTACGCCAACTGGTTTACGTGCAAAGACATTGGCTACCAAGACCGTGATGGATATCTGTATCTTGTTGACCGCGAAAAAGATCTCATTAATTCGGGAGGCGAAAAGATTTCGTCTTTGGAAATTGAAAATATTCTCCGGTTGCATCCTGGAGTTAAAGAAGCGGCCGTCGTGGGAATTCCGGACCGTTACTGGGGGGAACGCATTCACGCGGTGGTCGTGAGACGTTCGGAGGACATCAGCGAACATCAATTACTGACGTTTGCCCGCCAACATCTGACCGCATTCAAAGTGCCGAAATCGGTCACTTTCACGGATAATCTCCCCAAGACCGATACCGGGAAGATATTAAAGCGTGCCTTGCGTGATGCGGAATCCGGCGAAACATAGTTCCATGCGCCCACCTTGGAACAATAACCGGAAGGATTCCACGGGTTGGCGTTCTACGGAGGAGGCAATGAATTATGCCCGTTTATTCTAACATCGAATCGGGCGATAAGCGGACGCGATCGAGTAACGCCCCCAGTTGGTTACCGTCCCACAATTCGACCGCCTTGGGACACTTTGTTGCGACATCCGCGCCAAAAGATCCCACCGTGATAAAGATGGCACGTTCCCCGCGCCGTTGGTTCATAACCGATAACAGCGAGTCCATGTCGTGTTGATGGATAATACGGTTTTGCACCTCAAGCCATGCCAGAATCCGACGTGTTTGGGATGAATGGTGAAGAACAAGCCAATCTTCTTGAGAACACTGGCCTTGATACCCAAAGCGGGCAAACAGATGGCGAATCACCCGGCAAAACTGCGCCCGGGTCATACTCTCGCAATCACTAACGGTAATATACCGCGGAAGGCGGCTTTGAGCAGATTCATATCCCAACACGCGAGCTTCCAGCCTTTTGATCAACATATCCAGA
This sequence comes from Bacillota bacterium, assembly GCA_021820675.1. GTDB lineage: Bacteria > Bacillota > Sulfobacillia > Sulfobacillales > Sulfobacillaceae > Sulfobacillus. The sequence goes on from JAKADI010000463.1 coordinate 1,436, forward strand.
TAGCCCCGGTCCACTTTGGCTAAATGAAATTGCTCGGAAATTAACGCCCCAACCGCCTCAATTTGCACTTGCGTTAAGGGCGTTTTTTGCTCCTTAAGCCTTCGCGTCACTGCCGGTTCAATAAAAGGCCAATATTTGTCCAGCAATTGGCGACGCATCCGCCGCATTTCATCAAAGTACCCCAAGGCCATCACCTAAATCTAGTCTAAAGATAAACAAAATGCGCTACAAGCCTTTGCTCCCGGAATAATCGGATCCGACCACAATTTTGAAATCCCACGGGGTCGTGTGATAGGCCGTAAATTGTTGCTGATTCGGCCCCAGCATTCCCGCAATCTGTTGACCCAAATAGCGGTCGCCGGTCGCGTTGATCAAGAGAATTCGGTGATGGGTGTGATGATTTGCCCAAATCACGGGCAACACCGTGTATCCCTGTTGTTGGAGCCGGCTCGCGAGGGCTTTTGCCGGCGATAAAGAATTCGTGCCACTCTCGACTTGGAACACCACGCCATGGCGCTGGCCGGCGGTAAGGCTCTGTCCTAAAAGCACATTTTGGATCAGCAAGGGAGTCAAGTGTCGACTCCAATGCCAATAGCTTAACCGGACAGGGATATACGGATCCTGGTGGGTGGTCGCATAACCGGGAATCGTCGCAAAGCGCACCTTTGACAAGGAAATACTTTTAGCGAACAGTCCTAAAGACAGCAGCTGTCCCGTTGATAAATTAGTATAACTAAGGGCATGGAGCAAATCCGAGGCAAGTGTGGGCCAGTGCGGAATTTCCGTTGGTTTCAACAATTGCGTGGCCATATCGCGCAACACCTGCTGTTGTTGCTGAATCCGCCCGATATCACCCTGGCTGGTATTGCGAAAGCGGACAAATTCCAACACCTGCTGGCCATTCAGATGATGAATCCCCTTGCGCAGGTTAATGCCTAAGGGACCTCCCGGCTGATAAACCTCATTTTGAGGAACATTAACACTCAGCCCTCCCATGTCATTAATAATTTTGGCAAATTGAAACAAGTTCATATAAGCATAATAGTCAACAGGGACGTGAAAGGTCTTCTCGACCACCGATACACTCTCGTGCACCCCGCCGAAGAAGCTGGCCTCTGCAATCTTGGTCTTTCCAACGGGCGGCACGACAACCCGGGAGTCACGGGGGATCGACAAAACCCCCACCTGTTTGGTTGCGGGGTTTATCGACACCAGCATCATTGTGTCGGTGCGGTTTCGAGCCGTTTTGCTTTTGATGTCATGGTGATTAGCTGTTTCCAACGAACTGCCCAACAACAAAAACGTGACCCGGTGGGTAAAAGGATAGGCCCGATACCGAGAATTGTGGGACGAGACAGGAGGCGTTGCTAGCGCATGCACGGGATTTTGCACAAACTTGGCGTATGCCACGCCTAAGCCAGCCACCCCCACCAACCCGGTAGCGGCCAGATATGGCCAGATTTTCCGGCGTTTTCGTGATTTATTGCGACGTGATTCCATACGTTTTTAGATCCTGCCT
>JAKADI010000004.1 GCA_021820675.1 Bacillota bacterium
GCGTTTTTGATGTATGGAATTTCCATTACGCTGAGCGCAATAATGCCCAACAGCGGTTTAGCCATTTTGTTTATAGCTATTGCCATCTGGACATTACAAGTTACCACCGTGATGGTGTTTTCAATGATTCACGGCCTCAGTTCCGGTCGGTCCGTAGGAGTCAGTACGGGCGTTCTGGCAGGAGTGAGCAATCTCGTAGCGTCGCTAGCACCGTTTGTGATGGGGATTCTCATTGCAGCAACCCACAGCTATATAGGGGCATTTTCATTTCTGGGAGGCGCGGCCCTCATTGGGTCGGGAATGATGGCCATACTGATTCCTCAAGGCTATTAGTACCCATTACTAAGCGAATGCCCATGCTCAGAACATCCCGACGAAATACTATCAAGGAGGCGAGCAACATGTTATTAATCGACAATACCGCGGTAAAACAGATCCTCACCATGCAAGACTGCATCAATGCTCAAGATGCCACATTCCGACGGATAATCACCGGGCAAGCCATTCATCGCCCGCGAATTGACATCTACGCCCCGACTGGACGAGATACAGACTATTATCGTTGGGGTACAATGGAAGGAGTCGATGCGCAACTGGGAATTCTTGCCATTCGAGTAAAATCCGACATCATTAGTTGGCCCCAAGACAACAACAAATTCTGGACAGAAGAAAAGTACTGCAAAGAGCCCGGAACTTATTGCGGATTGATTTGGTTATTTAGCATCCGTAACGGCGTTCCCCTAGCCATTATTCAAGATGGTTATTTACAACACTTTCGCGTGGGGGCTGGCGCCGGCTTAGGAGTTCGTTATTTAGCTCGCCCAGACGCCCATACGGTGGCGATTATCGGTTCAGGAGGCATGGCACGCACTTACTTGGAAGCCATTTGTTGTGAACGCCCCATTCGCGTGGCCCACGTCTATAGCCCCAATCCCACCCACCGTGAGCAATTTGCTCAGGACATGGCGACCAAGTTAAGGATCATGATAAAACCGATGGAATCCGCTGAGAAAGCCGTGGAGGGTGCCGATATTGTCGCAACCTGTACGGATAGCATGCGACCTCTATTATTTGGAGACTGGCTAGAGCCGGGTATGCACGTTACCAATCTCGGTCCGATGGAATTCGACGAATCAGTATATCACCGTGCTCACGTAACAGCCCGTTTAGGCGTGGGCGGATTAGATCTCCCTGAGACTGACCGCATCCAACAGCTCAGGGGCCATAGTCCTATTGCCTATATTGCGGGTTCCGCTGAAGAAATAAAGAGGCTGCCTCCCCCTATGACAGGTCCATCCATGTTTACTCGAGAAGCGCCAAGCATCATGGACATTATGGCAGGAACGGCAGTTGGTCGGCAATATCGTGATGATATTACCGCATACATCAACGTGGGTAATCAAGGATTGCAATTTGCTGCTGTCGGAAACCTCGTCTTCGAGCGCGCCAAAGCAGAAGCATTAGGTCGAGACCTTCCCACGGAGTGGTTCTTACAAGATATCCGTGATTGAGCGGTCACCAATTTTGACAACGATCCCAAAAGTCAGTCCAAGATAGACAACACGACCGACCATTCCACGAGGTGAATCTTCTTAGAACTAAGCGAAATGTCGGTACGTCAAACTCTGTCACGGCCGGGTGTCAGAGGCATGCAGATGCCATGGGGTGTCTGCACGCCCCGGTCGTTTGTCGCCATCGGCCAACACCCGTCATCATATTGTCCAGTCACGGCAGGGCAATGCCCTGAGAAAGGCGCTCTTCGTTTACCAGGACGTTCACCATTCATGTCCCAAATGTCCTTTCATTGATTCGCTGGCAATACCGCATCCGCCAACACTTCCGAAAAATCCCGCACCTTAATCTGTTTATCGTCCTGATCTAGAGATTGAACCCCGTCCCGCATCATCGTTAAACAAAAGGGACAAGCCGTTGCAATTGTCGTGGCTCCGGTTTCTAGAGCCTGCTGGGCACGATTTTGGTTAATGCGCTGACCTTGGTGTTCTTCTAGCCACATCCGCCCTCCGCCTGCCCCGCAACAGAAACTTCTCTCGCGCGACCTCTCCATTTCCGTAAGTTGGACTCCGGGAACGGACTCTAAAATCACTCGGGGAGCGTCGTAAATTCCGTTATAGCGGCCCAAATAGCATGAATCGTGGTAGGTCAACGTCTCCTCTAAATCTCTAATGGGTGTCAATTTCCCTTCGGCCACGAGTTCCGCCAAATATTCGGCGTGGTGCTTCACTGTATAGTGGCCGCCAAAATCTTGATATTCATTTTTAATCGTATTAAAGCAATGGGGACAGGTTGTCAGAATAACATCGGGCTCCGCCGCATTTAAGGTTTCCACGTTCTCCACCGCCAGACTCTGATAGAGATACTCGTTTCCAAGTCGCCTAGCAGGATCTCCTGTGCATTTTTCCATAGCTCCCAAAACTCCCACATCGACACCGGCGTACTTCAATAAGGCCACAGTCGCTTGGGCAACCTTCCTTGCGCGGTCATCATAAGTCGCTGCACACCCCATCCAATATAGCACCTTTGGCTTATCACCACGGCTTACATCCTTAATCCCCATACTTTCGGCAAACTGTTGCCGAGCATCACCCCCGAGACCCCAGGGATTTCCTTGGTTTTCCATATTACGAAAAGCACTTTGCGCCTCGATTGGCATTTCCCCTTGCGTCAGTACCAAATGGCGCCGCATTCCCACTATTTTCACCACATGCTCATCGTACACGGGGCAGACTTCGACACATGCTCCACACGTTGTGCAAGCCCACAAATCGTCTTGCGGAATGATCCCTCCTGCTAACGGTGTGTCGATTAATTCCTGCTGTACCGGGGTTCGGGCTGCCGCCACTTCATCCACAAGAGGGCCCACTTGTTCCAACTGATTGCGAATGGACACGATAATATTTTTGGGCGACAAACTCTTTCCCGTCTGATTAGCGGGACAAACCGCCGTACACCGGCCACATTGGACACAGGCATAGGCATCCAGTAGATCTTTCCACGTCAAGTCAGACACCTGACCAATTCCGTAACTTTCAGTGGTTTCATCGTCAAAATCTAAGGGGGGTAGATGGCCCTTATTATCAAGATTGCGGAAATAAATATTAAACGGTGCGACAAACAAGTGAAAATGTTTAGAATACGGTAAGTAGACCAGAAACCCCAGAAGTCCCAATGCATTGATCCATCTGGACACAGTAAGTCCCAGACGATCTTTTCCTGGACCAAAATGACGTAACCAAAACCCTAACGCTCCTCCCAATGGAGCAAAGAGCATATGCGGATGTAGAGCCAATTGAAAGCTCTCAATGCTTAACTGCGCCACGATAATAACGGCAATCAGCAATAACACCAAACCCGCGTCCCAATTTCTAATCAATCGGGGGCTCCTCGCAATATATCTCTTGTAGGCTGCCATAACCACGGCAAGGACCACAAAAATGGCGGTAATATCGAATGCCGTGTCGATGATGCTACCAAAAATTCCACTAGGTACGCCAAAAACGGGGAAAATCCCGTTGAGAAAGAAAACCGCAGTTTGAATCGACACAATCAAGAATCCCCAAAACATCATTACATGCATTATTCCGGAGAATCGGTCTTGCAAAACACGATGTTGCCCAAAAACTTCACGCCAAACACCTTGCCATCTTAAACCTGGGTCGTCGGAACGATCGACAGGTTGTCCTACATGAATAAGAGAGATTTTTTCCGTCACGAGAAGCCCAAACCACAAAATCGCTAATAGTACAACCACAACAAAAGCTAAATGGTTAAGTGACATAATCTAACCCCCATAATTGACGAGGTGCCCTTGCGGATATTTTAGCATTTTATCAAATATTGTTGTATACAAATAATGCTCTACGCTAATCCGCCATAAGGGGACACATGCATTTGCCGGGCCAATTCATGGCCAATAGCAATACTCCGACCATTTTGCCTGACAACGACAGGACCATGCGGTAGTTTTTGCAGAACTTCCACTACCGCACCTGGCCCCAATCCTAACCGAATTGCCTGCATGCGGCTAATTGCCAAAGAAATCTGTTCGATCTGTACAGTGCTGTGGATTTCCGCGTCAAGCAGTGTCACACAGATCCCTCCGAATTATCCGAGGGCGCTGCATGCTCACTCACATCGGGAGGCTTATAAGTAAAGCGTGCAACTAACGCCGAAACTTCATAGATAAGATAAATGGGCAGGGCCATGAGCGTCATGGATAGGGCATCGGGCGGCGCCAAAATCGCAGCAATAAAAAAAGATAGCAATATGGCATAACGCCGGTAACGCGCGAACATAGCCGGGTGAACCATGCCCAGATGCGAAAGCACACCCGAAACCAATGGAAGCTCGGCAAATACCCCAAACGGGAGCGACAAATCAATGATAAAGCTTAACAAACTCCCTAGCCTCCACAGAGGTTCAATGCCATGGCCGGTAAAGGACAGCATAACATGTAAAACAATTGGTACAAAGACAAGATAACCGGTCGCTGCCCCAATTAAAAACAAGACCAGTCCCGGACCAACAATGACCCCCACCACGCGCCGTTCAATGTGGGTCAACCCCGGTAAGATAAACGATGCCACTTCGTACAAAATTAAAGGGGAAGTCAGGATGAGCGACATCGCCAAATCCAGTTTAATCAACGCAAAAAATGCTTCGGTAACGCCGGTCACTATGACGTGATGTACCGGGGTATGAGCAATAATCCAGTGCATCACGGGCCTGGTATAAAAAAATCCTATCAAAAAGACAACCGCAACCGCTCCCAAAATCACAAAGAGACGGTTGCGCAATTCTGCCAAGTGTTCGGTAACGCTCATTCGCTTGTCGTTCATAATCACTCTCCCATTACACTACCGACCTCAATGCGGATCAACCAGTCCCCGGCGAATGGCATACGCAGCTGCTTGTACGCGGTTTTCAAAGTGAAGTTTTTGCAAAATGTTCCGCAAGTGATTTTTTACCGTGTTCTCCGAAATAAACAATCGCCCAGCAATATCGCGATTGGAAAAGCCTTCTCCCACAAGTTTGAGCACTTCCAATTCCCGTCCTGTCAGTTGTGTTTGTTGTCGCTCGACATCGTGACTAGAGAAGGCACGAATAATTTTAAGCGCGACATCTCCAGAGATGGAAGCCTCGCCTCGCAGTTGGGAGGACAGTTCCTCTAAAAATTGCGCAGGATCCAGATGTTTAAGGAGGTAGCCCTGAGCACCAGCCTTAACGGCTTCAAACAGCAGATCATTTTCGTCGCTTGCGGTTAAGACCACAATCTTCACATATGGCATCTGCTCTTTAATAATGCGAGTCGCTTCAAGCCCTCCATCGCCCGGCATATTAATATCCATGAGAATCAAATCCGGCATTAGCTCTTCAGCAAGACGCACCGCTTCTTCGCCCGTTTCTGCTTCGCCCACAACCTCCATATCCGGCCGACTTGCTAACAACGAAGCCATACCGGACCGAAATAACGCATGGTCATCCACTAACATAATTCTTGCTTTTTCCACCAACTTCTCCTCCTTTATCCCTATCGGTTTGGTATGTGATAGTCACAGTGGTTCCTTGCCCCAGTTGCGAGTAAATAGAAACACGTCCACCAAAAGTTTGGGCCCTTTCTTGCATAATTCCCAACCCAAAATGGTGGTTCATGGGGCCCGTCCCCATCTCAAACCCTTTGCCATCATCAATCACTTTTAATTCTACGATATCATTGCGCAATTCCGCCGCAATTTTTACATGTTGCGCTTCAGCATGCTTGCGTACATTAGCTAACGATTCTTGGATAATCCGTAAAATCTGTACAGAAGCCATGTCGTTCCATGGCACTTCATCATGAGGCAAAGCCTTGACCTCGATGCTTACTCTTGCGCCTTCTTGAAAGTCATTAGCCAAAGTCCTCACAGCCGTCCAAAATCCCTCTTCTAACCGCTTTCCAGCCCGTAAATCATACAAGGATTGGCGCACCTCAGAATAGGATTTGTTGACTGCGGCACGGATATCATCCAATTCTTTCCGTAGTTCGTCCCAGCGGTTACCGTCTAGCAATGTCTTAGCTTGATAAACCTTTAAATTGATCACAGCCAGAGTTTGTGCCAATCCATCGTGCATTTCGCGTGCAAGTCTTTCTCGTTCCTGAAGCGCAAGCATAGCATCTTGATACGCGCGCCGTTCGTTTTCCATTTTCTCAATAACGTCAAAAATATAGGATGAAAATCCCGCTGCGCCTACCAAGGTGACCACCACGGCAACCATGCTCACACTCGCGGGCGGCAAAATATGCCTTAAATAGAAAAACCGAACTGTTTCCGCAACCGCGACAAAGAGGGTGGGACCGATGGTTGTTAATAGTTTAAGGCGGCGATAACGTCGACGGTCATCGTAGTCCATCCCTTCCCCCTCCTGCCGATTATAGCGAAAAACTCCTCATCCATTTTACCTGCAGACTTCAATTGGGGTAAAGACGAAATTCTCATAGAGCCGAAATCTTTGCCTAGTACGTCAGTCGACTGCCAATTTGCCGTATGTCCAAAAATATTGACATTCATGAACAACACGTTGGGGTTGATCCAACACTGCTAAATGTCCACATCGGAGCAGCGACTTGACTGCACTACCTTTTATCAAGTTATGAACCTCGTCTGCTTCCTCAGGAGAAGTTCTTGCATCACTCACTCCAGCCATCACCAGGGTCGGGACTCGAATCTTCCGAAAAACATCTTCATTCCTCACTGGATAGATAGCCTGCATCGCCTGAATATACTTCTTCTTATCAACCTCCCCTAGTTCAACAATCAAATTTTCTTTGATTTCAGGCAACGCGTAGGGCGTTAGAGTGCTTTCGGCATAACCCTCGGCAAATTCCCGCATTGTCATACTCTCCAGTTGCCGGCGTCTGGTTATAACATCTTTTTCCCCGTTAAAAAATCCACGAGTCGCGCCTATGAGCACTAAAGATTGCACAAGGTTTCCGGGATTAAGAGCAGCTACTCGGCTCATGACCCACGTTCCTAAGGAGACCCCCAAAAGATGAGCAGGTTTATTAACAACCTCTAACATATCCACCGCATCATCAACCCAGTCTTCAAGCGTGGGATAAAAGTGGTCGTTGTCTCCGAAACCTCTGGGATCCCACAGTATAACGGTATATTCCCGCGACAAGGTTGGACGAATTCGGTGAAACAGAAATTGTCCCAGTCCCAAGCTGGAATGACACAACACTGCGTGTGGGCCGTCACCGTACACATGATAGTTAATTCCCCGAGCAGTTTGCACGTAATCACCATCCCTCGTCTATGTTAAGTCTTGCTTTGGCTGGACACCAACCGTAAAGCTCGTCCATAATCTTCTGGGGTATCAATATCTATTGCCGGATTGGGACGTCCCCTCACGCTGTAGTCGATGTACCCTACCTGTTCCCCACATTGTCTCCATAGATAGCCAAATCCCCGGTCTCCCTCTAATTGCTCGGCCCACGACAATGCCTCGCGATCCAAGATGACAGGATGACCGGGAAGTCCGCTATAGCGCGGTCTCAATGCATGGCAATCCTTTGATCGATTTTTAAACGCGGTTAATGTACTCCGTATATCGTCACTCGTCACAAAAGGCTGATCGCCCAGCAAGATCGCGACCGATGCCTCCGGCCATTGGACGCAGACCCTTTCGATGGCTAAACGAATCGAATGTGATAGCCCGCGGTCAGGGTTCTTATTGCAAAGAAAGCTTACACCGTCCCTATCATCCTCAATAATGAGCCCGGGGTTATGTACGACCAATAGCGACAATAAGGACTCACGGACAATGCGTTCTATCATAGTGTTCAAAAGTGTCGTAGAAAGCCATGGTAACAGCATTTTTGGTTTTCCCATCCGGGTCGACAGGCCTGCCGCGAGTAAGACTGCCACAACGGAATCCCTACCGGCCGCTGAATCGGATACAGTGGTCTTCTTTGCCGAGGTTGTCGGCACTAATGCGTTACCTGAGTTACCCACCTAAAAACACTCCTTATCTAACCAATTCCAGAAGGTCAACGGTCCTTTCGAGCCCGTTTCGCGACCGCGTTAAAGAATTGACCCAAAATAACATTACCCGCACCTGATAATACTTTTTGTGCAAGACCTGGAGAAGAGTCTCCAAACTCGCCCTCTCCCTGATAGTGTAAATCTGTTTGCCCGTCTTTGCCATTCGCTAAGCTCACATCCAGTGAGATATAGATGGGACCGTTGGGTCCTTGTCCCGTAAGTGTCAGATGATAACCGTGCTGTACAACAACATCGGTAATTCGCAATTCACCCTGGTATTGGCCCTTGAATCCCGGAATCCCTAGTTCCATTTCTACCGCATAAACCCCTCGGCTTTCTTCATGCATAGTCTTTAATCCCGGCATACTCTCTAGCAACACGTCCGGATCCATCAGCATGTGAAACACGACGTCCGGCTGTGCATCAATAATTTTATGGGCATTAATCTGCACGTTGCATCAACTCCCTTGGACAGGAATTCACATACTCTCCTAAACACGACTTCTCTGTGCATATCTATTCGCCTCCCATCACCAATAGTTCTTAGAAATTTCTCATGGTGTACAGTTCGCATTTCCCTTGGGTATGCTAGCGTGTTAGCATAGCAAAGAGTCGTGAAGAGTCGTGGCAACCCAATAAGAGGGGGAAAAGGCATGAAAATCCTGTCCATCGAGCAAATCTTTGAACAAAAATTTGAGTCATTTCTAGAGCCGCGTATTGAAAATTGGTTTCGCAAATACCTGGAATCACCAAATGGTGAAGCCTTGATATCCACGATTTTAGCTGATGTCATGGTCTCATGGATGAGTCCGGGCGCTGCCGGACATCGCAATTACCTAGAAAGTATTGTGCTGGACCTAGTTCGCCGTTTGAAAGATAAGCCGGATTTCCGCGAACGCCTCCTGGCCGTAATGACTCAACCACCCTCAGACTCGGACTAAGCCCGGCGAGGGTTGGAAGAGCGTAGATAGCGTTTGATTAAAGTGTCACGGTCCATTAACAGCAATACGGGTCTCAGCCGAAAAAATCGCTTCAACGTATTCCATCCATCGGCATGATAAATCGCCATGAGAATAATCAGGTAAACCCACATAGACCATTTGCGGAAACCCGAAATTGGTATCCGGTCAAACCCTAATTTTTCGATGGCACTTGAGGCATCTAGCAGCGTGATACCTCCGACCACCACAATGTCACGATACTTTTCGCTCCCTTGCACAAATTTTGCGACATCCGACAAACTCCGAAGGACTGCGTGAAAGGCACGCAATCCACCAGCCCGACTCGAACTTAACTGGGATAAGGCGGGATTGCCAAAATGTATTTCTCCCATGAATTGTCCTCGGGATATTTTTCGACCCGTGGATAACACGGCTGCCCGAAAAGGATATCTAACAAGACCCAGCCGCAACACCGGATCGCCGCCTATTGACGAGGGAACCGTATCGATATCCCATTGACGCGTAAAGCGCAGTTCCCACCACGTCCACCAGCGCCGCAATTCCGACTCTTCGGGCTTCAATTGCGAAATAGTCACCGGACTCAGACCAAACTCCCGCACCCTGTCTATGATTGGTCCAAGAGCCTGTACGGTGGCTTGGCGGTCCCCTCCGGCATCGTGCATTACCACGATGCTCCCCGGATGAGCCAACTGGCCGACTGAATGTTCGATATCCTGGGCGGTCTGTCCTGTCTTCCAGTCGTCGGGTGCAATATTCCATAACACCCGTTTTAAACCTAGACGGTGCGCAACAATGCCGGTCATTAAATTGTGATGCCCCCACGGGGGGCGGTAAACTAAGGGCCTTACCCCTGTGATTAACTCAATAATATCGCGCCCTCGTCGAATTTCGTGTGCAACCGTCCATGGCCAGAACAAATACATCGATTTATGTTGGTATCCATGCAAGCCAATTTCATGCCCTTCCTCCACCATCTCTTGTAAAACTTTCGGATACTGTTGGGCACGCTCAGCTATCACGAAAAACGTCGCATGTGCATGACGCTCGCGCAGAATTTGCAGAATATGCGCAGTATCGGGCCCTGGGCCGTCATCAAATGTTAGGGCAATTTGATGCTGGTCGCGCGACCCGAATGCCGCATGCCATTGCAAATGGTGCCAGAACAGGTCCGGCAGAAGATAAACAACGACCCATAGGAGTACAACGCCCCCAACAATCCACGCCATGCGGTTCTCCTTTTTCACTCGTTTGACATTGTGACCTTACCTTTGTAGTTTCTCCTTTAATGGAAACGACGCATAAAATGTCCCCATTATCAACAAGATGATGGACGACACAACGAAGGGCAGCCAAATCCGCAAGGAAAATAGCCTCGCCCCCAGAATTGGCCCCACGGCCATGCCGAAGCCTTCCACAGTCATAAAAACGCCCCATAACCATCCCTCGATGTCTTTGGGAATCAACTCAGCCAAAAACGCATTCCATGAAGGCAGGATCATGGCATAGGATAACCCCAGTATTCCCCCAAACACGATAAGTTCAAAAAATTGGCGAAAAAAGGCGATGCCCAACAAAGATATACCCGCAATGAAAAATCCACCGACAAGGGGCACTCGTAAACCAAAACGGTCCGTCATCTTCCCCATTGGTACCAAAAGGATCACTGTGAAAGCTCCACTGCCCAACAACAAAGCCGCAAATTGCACATGACTCAAATGCAATACCCGGGTTGTAAAGGGTTGTAAAATGGGGAGCATCAAGCCTAAAGTCATGTTTTGCACAAACGTTCCGGGAATCACCCAGCGAAAGTGCCAGAGTGTACGCCAGAGCGGACGGTCTTTAGGTTGATGTTGGTGCAGTTTTGTCAGTCTAGGATCCGCTATCCAAATGGTCACGCCAAACGCGACCAGATCGGCAGCAATCAACAGTAAAAAAGCCACTCGATCATGGCCGTGCAGCACAAAGTTGATTAACACTGGGCCTAAGCCCGAACCCGTTAGCCATGCCGCAAACACTAAACCCATCATCGATGCCCGCCGCTCAGGTTCCGTCAACCGATTAGTGCCGGTAACAACGGCTGGCCAATGGGTTGCTGTCCCTACTCCTAACAAAGCGACGAAAACAATAATCATTGCTGGATGCTTCGTATTCATGGCTCCAATTAACGATAAACATTCAATAGCAAGCCCCATCGTTAGAACACGAGGAACACCGATGTGGTCGACCAGCCAGCCAGCGGGGCCGCGAAAAACGGTATCAAGCAAGTAATGACTGGATAAAGCCCATCCAACGACGGTCAAAGAGGCACCCAAGGGTCCTGTAACATAGGCAGGCAATAACGAAATAATTAGGGCTCCACGAGCAAATTCAGCTAGTCCAAGGGCAACCAGTAATAAAGACTGAGGAAGCGACAAAAAACTACGCTGGAGCATTGGCTTCCTCGGTTCGCAGGGCTTGATATATGTGCTTCGCAACGATCTGTGCTGCATCGGGATGGCCCAAATTCCTCGTTTGATGAGCCATGTTTTTAAGCTCCCAGGGATGTTCCAGTAAATGCGTGACAATCTCCCCCAAATCCTCTTCCGAATGCGCTCTTCGCCCAGCTCCATTGCGGACCAAAAATTCTGCGTTCGCATCTTCCTGGCCGGGAATGGGCCGATAAATTACTGTCGGGAGTCCCCGACAAAGTGACTCAGTTGTTGTAAGTCCTCCTGCTTTGCTGATTAATAACGACGATATCGCCATAAGCTCATGAACATTGTCAACATAGCCCAATATAACCATAGGGTTATGCGAGCGTTCTTCGTATTGTTTAGCTAAGTTAAACCGCAATTCTTCATGGCCAGCGACGACAATTGTGGTATGCCTACTGGAAACCTGGTCAATGACTTTAAGTACCTGGATATATTCAGAAATTGGCATGTAAGCCCCTCCCATAAATAAAATAATGGGGCTATTTTCTTGAATATGAAGGTTTTGCCGAACGACTTGCTCATCGACACTCTCTTGAAACCGTTCGTCTACGGGGATACCCGATACAATAATCTTTTTTGGGTCAATATTACGTTCCACTAATTCTTGACGCATGTCGTCACTACCTACAAAATACATATCCACCGCAGGATGAATCCATTGGGTATGTACACTATAATCCGTCATCACAACATAATTGATAACATCCAATCTGCCTTGTTGCTTCAAAGTCGATACGACACCTGCTGCAGTTGGGTACGTTGACACAATCAACTTGGGTGGAAGTTCTTTTAAGGCCCCATGGAATCGCTTCAGTCCAATATGATTAATCATACGCTGGGTTCGAGACAACGGATCGATATTTTGTGTGGAGGTGTAAAACCACCGCCACAATGATGGTGCACGTCTAACACTGGTTAAATAGCTCCAACGGATTAAGTTATCAAGTGTGGGATTAACGAACCGATAATAATCAACAATGCCTAGCCGCAATTCATTATTCATCATCAACAACTGCAACGCGATGGCTTTCGCCGCACGTAAATGGCCATCTCCATATCGGGCCGCCAAAATTAAAATCTCGGGATGGAGGTTTAAGGCTGCGTCGTGATGGTTTGATAGCCAGTCAATCCATTCGGCAGACTGTTTAACGTCTGTGCCGGGAACGGGCACCATGTCCATCAATTCACCTCCAGCCTGCGCTTGCGAGCGGCATCATAGTTACTCATATCTCAAATGTACGATACCATGGACTCCATAAAGTGGCTAGTCTGCCATAAAACCGACAGCATCCATATGTACTTCTATGCGGGCTATTCATCCACCTTGTCAACGAATTCACCTCACTGGTGAAACTCATTGGCAGTACTGCGTGGGTTTCAAGCACTCTCCCCACAGTCGATTGGCGTCATCCTGGAAACTATACCCGACACGGAAATCACCATGATATTCTTGGCCAGTCGTCTTATTCAAATGCAGTATCGTTGAGACGATCTCTGGCCAGAGTTGCCAGTCTCTTGAGAAGGTAATAAGATATCAGGGAAAGAAAGATATTGTAAGCTATCATAGCTGGACCATGCTACCAGCGGAGCAGCTTTAAATCTAATTAGCGCCGCCAGTCTCGGGCCATGTCCAGCCCTTACGGGGAACCGCGAGGAGGTCGCATTAGTAAAGCTTGGTGTTAGTTGGTGATAAGCGCTAATGTATTGACAGATTTTTAACCAGCAAATCCGTCGCGGCGCAGTTGTCCCATGGCCAATATACATAGGAAGATGGTTAGCCTTGTGTGGGAGCCCCGTTGGAATCGTTGGATATTCAGGGACGAGGCTTTCGCATAGAAGATTTTTTATCGCCTTGATCCACAGGGGCCGGATGACATTCGGCCCCAACACGGGTGAACCACAGCGATTAACAGGAGGCCATTTCATTACTTCGCATGAGTACCGTGATACATGGAACGTGGCGTGAGGTCATTATTCGTCATTCGCGCTTCGTGAGCCGGGCTTTTCATATAGCATCTGCAGAAAATTTGGCCGACATCCTCGCGGAGACTGCTGAACAATGGCCCAAAGCCACCCACTATGTGTGGGCCTATGTTCTGGAAACTGGTCAAGAACGCATGACCGATGATGGCGAGCCATTAGGAACTGCGGGTCCTCCGACTCTAACCCTCCTTCGTAAACGGGAGTTGGTGAAGTCCGCAATTGTCACCGTAAGGTATTTCGGCGGCACAAAATTAGGTACAGGAGGATTAGTTCATGCCTATCACGATTCCGCTTTATACGCCTTATCTCATGCCCAACTTGGGCACGAACAAGAAATATTTTCCCTAACGCTCGAAATTCCTTACGCGGAATGGGGACGCACTGAAAACTTTTTGGTTACTCAACATATCGCCTATACTGCTGAATTTTATAATCATGTCAAACTGACATGCGAGCTTCCCTACAATTCCTGGCAAACGTCTTACGCCACACTGCAGACAGAAATTGCTCCTCATATGCGCCTACTCAAAACCGAGAAATCCACTATTCTCGCGCCCGATGTTTCGCATTCATAGCGGATTTTTCGTCTATCCTAATAGGTCCAACAGAATATTATAGGGGATGAAGAAGTTGAGTGCATGCCTTTTTCTTATCTGACGAATGGACCACAGCCGAAATCACGGCAATGCCTTGAACGCCACTACGCCATACGCCAGCCACATTCGCAGGATTTATACCACCTATAGCAACAACCGGTGCTATAGCACCAGCTGTCCTTACCCACTCCGCAACCCGCACGGTTCCCAAAGCTTCTCCCGCGTCATTTTTACTTGATGTTGCGTAAACCGGGCCTAATCCAAAATAATCTGGAGGGCAATTTTCGGCCTCCAAAATATTCTCTAAAGACCCAACCGATAGACCAATGACCATGGTAGGAGCCATTTCCCGTGCCAAAATCACCGGCATATCATCTTGTCCCATGTGGACACCATCCGCCTCCAGTGCCATAGCCACGTCCAAACGGTCATTGACGATAAAAGTCAGCTGATACTGGCGGCACAGGTCTTTTAGTACTTTTCCATAAGCCAACAATTCTCTTGTTGTAGCGGATTTGGACCGCAATTGAATGACGCTTGCCCCACCTAGGGCCATTTGATGGATGTCGTGAGGCAGGGATTCTAAGGGAAGGGTCATCGTGTCTATCAATACATGTAACTGGCGATTCATGGTGTCCCCCCCGGAAAATGCCATAAAGGCCCATTTCCATGACCCAATGACGGTGCTTCTATAATGGCCTGAGTCACGTAATTTTTAGCTCGGATGACGGACGTTAAGACATCTCGCCCCTGCGCCAGACCGGCGGCAACTGCACTTGACAATGTACAACCCGTTCCATGAGTATGAACGCTGTGGATTCGTA
>JAKADI010000464.1 GCA_021820675.1 Bacillota bacterium
CCGTCCGACGCCACCACGCGGCATGGCTTAGCATTCGGCGTTGTCGACGATTGTCCTTTCTCGCGCAGATGGATCCGCACTTTTTGAGATTTATATTCCTCGTTATGCGATCCAATGCATTCGCATTACTGCGTTGCCGAGCTCGCCCGATGGCGCATTGACTGGGCGGAATATGGCAGCCTTTAAACCGGGTGGCCTGCAAGGTCGCGAATTGGTCTTGCGTGAGCCCGGCGGCCCATTCCCCAATAGCCAGTGCCGCCGGCGGTGATGGCCGCTAACGCGATGGTGAGGATGGTCACATAGGTATGCCGAATCCCCATTTGATTGTGCGCATCCGCCACCGTGGCTAAGCGGGCCATCAGGATTTGACCAGCGTCACGACCGAAAGGTTGTCATGGAAGTCCAGCCAATCCAGGCTTCTCGGGCCCGGCAACGCTGGGCCGCAGCGGTCCAGCCAATGAGAGCCGGCCACTGCCCGTGCCAGTGAGCCACCTGGTACAGGCGTTCCCCCACAAACCCGGGAAATCCTAAATCATGATAGCGAGCCATTAGGGCCTGCCCCCGAGCCACTTCGTCATGCGTGAGCACCCGTGCCTGGACTTCCGACAAGGGACAAGACGTAACAGTCGATAATGTGTTCATGTGCTTACTACACCCCACGGGAGACAAAATGTCCACCTCTGATGCGATTGGCTTAACCGTGCGGGTTGGACGAACTATGCCGAAGTTCTGCTTGTTAACCCGGGAGAACTATGGATGTCTCGAGAACTGGCAGTGGATCCCAATTTGGGCATGCCTGCTTGAAGAACGTTAAAGCCTCCCTCATTGGTCAAATGAGGGAGGCTTGCGGGGAAACCCCTTGGTACTGCGAGGTGTCATTGTTGATGACGAGTCCTCTTGATTTTAACGTGGGAATCCTGCCGCTTGAGCTGTCAGGAAACGGATAGCGAGCTTTGTGCAGTGACTGCGTAAAAAGCGGTCGCCGGGGCATCAGGATCTTTCGCGTATACCACGAGGTGATAGGTTCCGGTCTCAGATGGGGTGAAGGTAAAGGACCCTTGGGACTGGTAATTGCCACTCGCCCTCCACTGCCCTGACGGTGTCTCATACCACAGTTGATAAACGGGATCGGTGAGGCCGGAAGCGGTGGCCGTTACGGTGACGCTTTGTGAGCGCGCCGACGTACTGGGAGCAACCAACGAGACGCGGCTATTCACATCGATGACGGTCGAATGCCCGAAAGCCTGTGAATACAGTCCATGTGCGACTTGGGCTTTGTCAAGAGCATACACGGCGACGACATAACTGCCGGAAGGAAGGGAATGTAAGGACAAGGTATTATTGGGAGAATAGTTTTGGACCACTTTCCAGCGGTTGCTTGGCCCTCGCAACCAAAATTGATATTCGGGAGACCCGCCGGGGTCGGCCGCTGTTGCCGACACCTGGGTGGAGGTGTTTGCCGCGAGACGAATGTGAGGCGTGGCAATGCTCAAGCCATCGACCCGGGGCATACTGCCGGCATTGGCGACGGTGATATGAGTTGTTGCAGCCAACTTCGGTCCTTGGGCCGTTTGCACATAAAGGAAAACGGGATAGACCCCGGGAACGGGGGCGGTTACGGACCAGGTGGAACGGGAACGAAAAGGCCCCGATGATATCCAGTTCGTGGTGGCCGGATTTTGCATCCAATATTGATATTGGGTGCCACTCGTTCCCCCGAGGGCTTGAATGGTCATCGGCGTATTGATCACGGGGTGAGCGGGGAGCGACAAGGTGATGCCATGGACATCGACAGTGGCGGTGGTCTGGAAGAGGGTTTGCCCGCTATGCTTAACCGCCACGGTGAGGTGTTGGATGCCGGGGGTGCGAAACACCGCGGTGAACTGTCCTTGTCCTTTTGTTAACGTCAGGGTAGACGGCAAGGTCGCTTGGGGATCGGTCCCCTGCACGGTCACCGTCCCGGGAAGGTTGTTGGTGAGAGCGCCGCTTGCGCTCAAGGCTTGAATCGTCACTGTGAGCGGTTGTCCGGCCTGAACTTGAGCCTGGTTTGGATTAATTGTCAAATGCGTAGCCACGGGAGACGAAGATGAAGGCTGGGTTCCTAACGACGAGGCCAATTGGGACCAGTTTGGCAACCCCAGTCCGGTGACGGGGTTCCAGCTTCCGCCTTGGGCGGACGTCACCGAATACACGCCATTGCTGCCCCACTGCGCCTGGGTAAAGTCTTGAGAATGACTGGAAGCCATGTGGAACAGCCAGGGATTGACATTGCCCAGTCCCTGAACTTGGCCCGAGTGGTTCTCGGCCAAGGACAGCCACCCTGCGGTCAAAGGGGCGGCCAGACTGGTGCCGCCCATGGCTACGGGTTTGCCGCCGGCCATGCCGAGAAGGGCCGGAATACCAGCTAAGGCAGAGATGTCGGGGGCGCCAATCCCGGATGCCGACGAGGGTAAGAACGATCGCTGCCAGGACGGGATGGGAGATGAGCCGAATCCGCCGCTGGAAGCGGCGTTAGGGGCTGTATAGGCTTGCGCTAACGCGGATGGCAACGCATTTAAATAACTGCCGCCCCAGGCCTTGGCCAGTACGGGAGGGCTGATAGCTGTCATGATGCCTGTGTTATTGAACTGTGCGGGAGAGGCGATGTCAAGTCCGCCAACCGACAGGACGCCGGGTTGTGAATTGAGCAAATCAATTCCTACAGGACCGGGATCGGCTCCGGTATTCCAGGCGCCCTGGTCCCCACTGGCCGCGATTACGGTGATGCCTTCGGCATTGCAAGCTGCAATCAGGGGCGAGAGTGAACTCGGATCGGATCCGAAAAATCCGTAGGATAGGGAGGCAATTTTTACTGTCGTCTGCTGCGACAGATCATTGAGAAAGGAGACCAAGGGATTAGGGTCATTGGACGGGAACACATATTCGTCGATACGGGCTTT
>JAKADI010000005.1 GCA_021820675.1 Bacillota bacterium
CAACAAGCCGACTTCAAGTCGAATGACTCGATCACGCCCGCTGAGGATCATCGTATCTTTGATCGCAGCGCTTACTCTGTGACAAAAAGTGTTCGGGGGACCTACGTGGCAAACTCGTTCCACGCAACCCGAAGGGGAGCCATGTTTTGTGATGACTTTAGCGCTCCTTTCACTTTTCCCCGAATGACAGACCCCTATTGTTCAATTTCCAATAATAAATTGGGTTGGAATCAAACAATATCTGTGACTTCACGATCTTAATCTCGCCGAACCTTGTTGACATGAGATCGCGGGGAGGAATTGGTTGTCCAAGCGTACAGCTAGGCCGGCCAGACTAGCTCCTTGGGGAAAGTCCACCGACACAAACACCGATCTTAATAACCACAAACCAACAGTTCTCTCGCCTCATCATAATTTAATCCTAGCCTCCAACATTCGCCAAGCCAAACAAAGAAATCCCCTGGTCGCCGCGCGTACCGGTGCCCGGAAACCGCGGAACACACTTAACAGCTCACTCGTAAAGGGAATTAACGTGCGGCAAAAGCCTGTCCGGCGGACGTCAAGATGAGATGTCTCATGTCGCCGACGTATTGCCTCCTACCGGAGTTGTGGCCACAACAAGGGGCCGAAAGGCGCGTAGTCCCTTTCACACCAAGCCTCCTGGAGCATTCCAGCCGCCCCGAGAGAGAAAAGGACAGAAAGAGAGAGAGCATGCTTGGACGGGATCATTCGTACGATGCGTTAAGATTCTGGCGACGCCGATTGCTCAATAACAGGGTCAAAAATACTAGATAGGATAGAGCCACATCCATTATCGACAAATCCCCGTGAGCCAAGGACGCATCGTAAAACCCATGAAATATCGCCGCCAGTAAATAAGCTCCCACAGCCAGATGCCAATCTCGGTATCCGCGTTGTGCGACTACCCCTAATCCATACGCCACGATCCCCGCCCAAATGGCGTGTAGAAATGGTGTGTACAACGCCCGCGTTAATGCCGTAATCGTTCCCAGACCCACGCTATGATGCAAGACATCAAACAAGATGCCGTGTTGCACATACGAAATATTTTCTACCGCCGAAAACCCCAACCCCGAGCTTATACCTACCATCATGTAAGATAGGGGGTTCCACACCTTCTTTTTCGCCCGATTAAAGAGAAAGACAAGCAAAATAAAGATTTGTTTGGCAAATTCCTCTGTTAATCCAATAAAGAGCACATAGGCCGGAGCGGAAATCAATAAGAACCGGTCGTGTAACAGCAAATTAGCCCCGTGACTAATCCAAAACGACTCCACTACCAAGGCAAACAAGACCCCAACGGTCCCAGTAAAGATATACGCGGTAATGTCCAACAACAATGACCGAATGCGCAGTTGTGCAGCCATGAGTGGCTGAAAAATAAAAAACCAAAATAAGGAAAAATATACCATCATACCGTCAACCACGTTCAAATGAAGTGCTCCCAATAGAATAGGGGTCGTAGCAAAGACAAACAATCCCAAAAAGAGCCGTGATTTCAAAATTGTCAGGATGTATAACAATAAGTTATTCGGCAAGGGTCGATAAGCGACAGCAAACAGCCCAGCCTGACGATTGCGGCAGCTATCACATAGCAGCTCGTCAATCGGTTCCCCGCAATTTTGACATTGGTGGCGATATGGAGGGAGATTCATCCAAGGTCCGCCTTTCTTGCCATTTCATGTGATTTGGCAAAATTTATCTGCCCGTGTAATTTCGTCAAACAAAAAATCCCGGCAAGGTCGTCTTTTCTCTCTCGGTCTACGCCGTGTGCTTCCAAGAGCACTAGGCCGTCATATTGTCTCCCCTTAACGAAACATAACGAAACACGCGACAACCTCATGATACACAACATCTGCTTAAGTGCCTAATCGTGCAATAACCCGTGTCGCCAGGCGGCATCGATTCGATCATTCCATGCTTGCCATATATCTTGGGGCTCCTGATGTTCCATTACCCATATGGCGTACCAAATGGCGGCCCGCATTTCTTGTTCGGGAACACCGATGTCTTTAGCAATCGTCGCCAGAGAGGCTTGCTGTTCCAGTTCTTTGAACAGTTCGGGCACCGTTCGGCGAGAGCGCCTTCCATATGGCAGTTGGTCACATTGTGTCGGGCTATGCCCAATTTCTTTAAAAATCACCCATAACGGAAATTGCGGATGGGAACGCGTCTCCACCCAATATTCTAAGCGCAATGATGCTTCATCCAATTGTCCTACCTCCCTTTGCTTTTTCCTCGTCCTCTCCACGTCATAGACTTCACCAATAAAGACAGCCGTATCGCCGAACATATAGAAACGAGCCGAATGATCCCACCCGGTATCATTCGGCTCATCCGCCCTTGGGACCCTCTCAATTTAGCATCGAAGCTATTCGTCCCAGCCATTCAATCGCCACTAAATCGATGCCGTCAATTTCCGGCGACTGGCAATCCAACACCGCATAAAGATGATTATCCCGAACAAGGGGAATCCCCACTTCACATTGGGTCTCCGGTATTACCGCCACGTACCCCGGAAATTTCTTAATCGAACCCACTATTTGAACGGCACGTTCTGCTGCACAAGACCCTACAACACCTTGTCCCCATGGGATCACAAGCGGAGCAGGAGGGCCGGAAAACGGCCCTAGTGCCATATCATGTCCTAAATGCCACACGCGGTAAAATCCAATCCACGACCATGAAGGATATAAGAGGCGAATTTGAGCGACAACGTTTGCCATGACCGCTACATCGTCAGGGCTTCTTTGGCACCAATCGGCAATGCGTGTGAGAGTATTGTGAAAATCTATCGGTTCGTTCATATCGCACGCCCATCAAAAGGATATGACGACATCGGCTTCTAATGCCATTTCGTTAACCGCGCTACCCCCAACCACGCCTTCCGTTTCGATCAGATCATCTAACGTGCAATCATTAAGATCTAAGCTGGGAGCACATACAAAAAACTTCACCCCGGCATCACGCGCCTGGTCAATGAAAAATTGCAGACGCGCTCCATCGCCGCCCTCCTTAACGGTTAACTCCTCGGCCACGCCACGTTTCAGCAAACCCGTAGCGCGAATGGTAAACACCATAGAGACATCATGATCCATCAACGCTGCAGTCGTTGCCAGAAAGAACGGGGAGGCAGCGCGATATGCAATCTCGGGCCCGGTTGTGAGAATATATAAATACTTCTTGATATCTGAAGACATAAGCCGCTCCTTTCTTACTGTCCCTACTTCATCCGACGAATAAGAAACCGAAAGACTTCTCCCTGCTGTTCAGCCAACAACAGTTCGTGACCGGTGGAACGGCACCAGGCTTTGAAATCAGCCATTGATCCCGGGTCGGTACTCAGAATTTCCACTACTTGACCTATCTCCTCAGTCGTAATACCTTTTTTGGCACGTATAACCGGCATCGGGCATTTCAAACCCGACGCATCAACCTTTAAATCGACCTCAACAGGAGTACTCATGCCATTCACGTCCTTTCATCGTTTTCCAAACTTTTGGATCCAGCTTCCCTCCAACGAGTCACAACTCTGCTCTGCGAAAACATTCTACGATATTCGCTGCGCTAACGCCTGGAATTGATACCTGTTGCAACAATCTTTGGCTCTCCTGCAACACATTATCTTCACGGGCGTCCTGACCCTTCAGGTGATTTTCAAAGGCCGCTAAAGCGGGACTGTCCCATGGTTGCATAAAGAAATCCCCACTCAGGTGAACATCATCAAAAATTCCCTCGTTTACCCGGTACAACAAGCGCAACAATCCACCTGGGGCTTTGAACATCCCTTCTCTCACATATACTGAGTCCCGAATTTTGACTCCCGGACTTTCCAGTCCGCTTTCGCCCTGAAATACAAAATCTGGGTCAAAAAGACGCCTGGCATACTCCTGAACGACCATCTCTTCGGAGTGGGATAACCGGTCCAAATGGATGGACTCATCCAGTATCCCTGCAAAATTGGTGACCAGTGCCGCCACGACTTGGTCCCTGCGGGGAGGAGATGTTAATTCTCGGGGAATTGTCGTCATATAATCCCGTAGGCTTGAAATCACTTTGTCGCGAAATTTTTCCGAGGGCACATTCAAAACACGAGCCATGATCTCCACATCAAAGTCAAACATCAAACTCCCCACGATAACGGTGGTGGTACCGATTGTCGATGCCCCTGTCCCACCGATTTTTCGTGGTCCGACTACAATGTCATTGACAGGACGAAAATCCGCCGGAATTCCCATTTGCCGATAAGTGACAATGGGAGCTTGCAATACGTGCCGATACAGCTGCTCTACAGTCCCTATGGGTCTGGGAAGCAGTAGATGCCAGAACACCTGATCTCTATCTAAATACACGGCGCCTCCACCGACATATCGCCGAGCGATGGGAATTTGGCGCTCTTCACAAAACTGCCGGTCAATTTCCCGACTGGCTAGTTGATGATAGCCCACACAAACATACGGCCTGTCAGGACTTACTGTGATTAGGGTACTCTCATGGTCTGGTCTCATTTGCTGGGCCAGAGCATGATAAACCGCTTGAGACACCCGCGCATCAACCGTGCCTAAGTTGAGATATCGCACCTCACGCCCCTCTTTTCATCACGTATTGCCGCCTACTCCGGCACTAGCGTCTTGCAGTGGAGCACAACGCATACAGGTGATACCTTCTTCCTCCAATTTTATCCGGTAAATAGGTGCCACGTCAGACCCGGGAATAAATTCATCTTGAGGCCATCTATCACTAACCGGATCGATTTCGGCGATCCAACCCTCACCATAGGGACCCCGATTAATCGCGTTGGGATCGGCCAATACACGCTCGTTAACCCGGCTTACCTTCCCGTCTACGGGAGCTGGAAAAGGACCCACCCATTTGGCCGATTCGATAGTCGCCACATTTTTCCCTGCCGTCACAATCTTTCCACCTCGAGCTCTAACGTGAAGGATCTTTCCCGCCCGAGTTTGAGCGGGATCCGTCATGCCCAGGCGCAAGGTTCCACAGGGTAGTCTCATGATCCACACATCGCGTTTGACATCAAACCATAAGTCGTCAGGAAATTCACAGGCAAAAACCTGCGACACAGCTCTCCCCTCCTCTACGCGCGGCAATGAATCCCGTCGTGCACCAACTTCTCTCGGTAGGCGTGCACGCCTTCTTCCCCTGTTTCTAGCGCTTTGGCATCCTCGTCCCAATTATTAGGTTTCACTTTGAGTAACCAGCCCTCACCGTACGGGTCCTCATTAACCAAACTGGGATGGGATTTTACCGCTGCGTTGACCTCTATCACCTCCCCTGCTACGGGGGTTGGAATCGATCCAACCCATTTTCCGCTTTCTAAGGTTCCCCCACTCTTACCGCGAGCCAATGTTTTGCCCGCAGCTTTCAAATTCACCACGATAATTTTTCCCGCCAAGCTTTGGGCCACGTCTGTAAGTCCTACCATGATGTATTCTCCCTCAGGCTTGGCCCACACGTGCTTCTCGATCCAATAATACCGGTCTTCAGGAATGTTGCATCCTTCAACATCCGCCATCTTCGCCCTCCTCCCCCTTATTTAATCGCGAGTTCAGCATCCGGCACGGTCAAGCCTACCGCCTGGGCCAGCAACTCTGCCACATCCACGACCTTCATGCGTCCATCGTTTCCTGTACTTTGAACGGCTGCTGAAAACATGGACATATCCTTAGGACATGCCACCACAAAATAGCCGACATCTTCCAAGGAGGCCGCTTCCTTTATGCGATTATCTGCAGGCCGTTCCTTTATCCCGTCTTCTTCCATCCATATCCGGCCGCCGCCTGCACCACAACAGAAGCTATTCGGTCCATGACGGGGCATTTCAACCAATTCAACTCCCATCTTCTCCAGCAATTGTCGCGGCGCATCAAAAATACGATTCCATCGTCCTAAATAACAGGGATCGTGGTAGGTTACACGTACCCCTAAAGGCGCGGGGGAAAGCCGCCCCTGATCAATGAGATCGACAAAAACTTGCGTATAATGTTTCACTGGCTTATCAAAACCCAATTTGCGGTATTCGTTACGTAACGCATTCAAAGAATGCGGATCTGTGGTGAAAATTTGACGATATTGAGCCTCGTTTAACCATTTGAGATTTTTTTGGGCTAAACTCTCAAAGAGACCGTATTCCCCCAGGCGCAATGCTTCATTACCCGCATTGGACTCTCCTTCATATAAAATTCCAAAGTCTAGACCCGCACGTTGCAGTAGTCTAGCCACCAATCGCGACAGTTCTTGAAGGCGAGGATCATAGGAAGCAAAATCTCCCACAAACCAGAGCCAGTCCACGGGCTCTTTTCGGGCGTCTTTGATGGCGACATCAAGTCCCTTGGTCCAGTTTGGGCGTCTCCGCAACGGTTGGCCGAAAGAGTTGCCTTGACGGTCCCACGCAACCAACACCTTCTGACTGTTTTTATCAATTTCTCCATCTTCCAGCAATGCTGCCCGTAATCCCGCAATCTTGGGCACATGCTCAATAAACACGGGACATGCTTCCTGGCATGCGCCGCATGTCGTGCAGGCCCACAACTCTTCTGCACTGACCACATCTCCAGCCAATGCTCTAGGCTCAGCGCCTGCCAACTCCTGACGCAGGGCGTCGCGTAACTCCAATATCACCATTTTGGGAGACAAGGGTTGCCCCGCAGCATGAGCTGGACACACAGCCTGGCATCGTCCACACTCAGTACAGGTAAATACGTCAAGCACATCCTTCCAATTCATATCTTGGAAAGTCCGAATCGCCATCCCCGCATCTTCTGTCAGCGGTGGCACTAATTCGCCGGCAGGACGCGTTTTATGCAAAAAGATGCTCGGTACCGCCAAAAAAATGTGCAGGTGTTTGGACGTTGGCAAATAGGCCAGGAATGCAAAGACCATACCGATGTCCAACACATACCCGGTAATATATCCCGCTTCGGCAATAACTGGGGTAGACGCCATGCCCGTTTGAAGCCATAAATGTCCTAGTGTATATCCGAGAAATTCCCAAGGATCCAACCGAACTTGCAGGTGATACCAATAGTGTGCGGCAAACGGATAGAAGGATTCATGGAGCATGATGCCGACCATAATCACGCCAATCATGCCCAAAATCACATAACCGTCTTTCTCATCAGATCCATGATAACGCTCTGGTCTTATTATTGCCCGCTGATACACGGCCAGAATTATCCCTACCAAAACCAAGGCGACCCACAAATCCACAATAAAGGCCAACGCGGCATCTAGTTTTAATCCGGGAACGAAAACCTGCCCTATGGAAGCCACGATATCAATAAACAGGATGACAAAACCACTGAAGATAAAGAAATGGAGAATGCCGGATAACCGCTTTTGCAGTAACCGTTTGTGCCCGAAAACCTGACCCAGCATAAACCCAAGACGGCTGGGCCAGTTGTCCAAACGATCCGTTGCACGGGCTTTTCGCAACACACGCAAGATGGGCAGCATACGCGCGATAAAATAGGCAGTGGCTCCGGCAAATATGAGAATGGTGAAGACCGCTAACCCCTCTTGGCCCGTCACATTATTCCCCCCTTAATCGCTGTGCCAATGCCGGCATTAGCTCCAGCATATCCACGGTGGTTCCGTAATGCGCCACATCCATAATCGACGCGTTTTCATCCGTATTGACGGCAATAATGAGATCGGCATCCCGCATTCCTTGAAGATGCTCCGGGGCCCCAGAAATTCCCAAAGCCAGATATAATTTCGGTTTGACAGTTTGACCGGATTTCCCCACCTGTCGCGCCTTGGGAAGCCATCCCGCGTCCACTACCGGTCTTGAACAACTCACTACACCTCCCATTGAAGTTGCCAGGTCTTCAGCCAACGGCAAATTTTCGGGACTTTCAATTCCTCTGCCAACACTGACTAAAATATCGGCTTTGGTAATGTCAACATCTCCTGTCTCAGGCTCAATGACCTTTAACACCTCCATCATTTGAGGAGTATCGACCGGCCAGGTCTCAAAATCGGGGTCGCCCACATCCGTGTCGGCATTCCAAACGCCGGGGAGAACTGTGACGATCGCCCCCGAATCGGGGATGCGAATCTCCGCCACGGCCTTTCCGGCAAATATCTGGGACGTTGCCGTAATCTTGTTCCCATTGATCTGAAGATCCGTGCAGTAAGCGATTAGTGGCAAATTGCAGCGGCTTGCCACCCCCGCACCCAAATCGATCCCCAAAGTGGTATTAGCTATTAATGTGATGCAAGGGGCATTCGCTTTGATGATTTGATCCAAACAGGCTTCATACGCGGCAGGGTTGTATGATGCCAGCAAGGCGCTATCCGCGCAAATCACGCGGTCCACGGCTAAACGGCGTAAGGCCTTTTCCGATTGCGGACCAAATCCAACCGCCATCACCTGGCCGTCCTGGTGTTTGGTCAACTCCCGAGCCTTTCCCAGAAGTTCTCGGCTGGCATCAGTAAATCCTGATGCCCCGTTCTCCATTACAACGAGTATCAGCCCCACGGTGATTACCCCCTCATCAAATTGTGTTCCTGAAGAATCTCGATAATCCGGTCAACGGCCTCATCAACATCACCGTCAATCATTTCCGCATGTCCTGATGCGATCGGCTTATAAAACCGTAGAATCTCAAGACTGGGAACCTCTTGTATGCTCATCTCAACTTCTTCGAGTTGAGATGACTTTGCGATTTGCCGAACCTTGGCAATTGACGCATATCGCGGCGGTTTTCTGGCGGCCTGAACCCCAATTACTGCGGGAGTCGACACCTTAATCTCAGCCACTAACCCTCCCGCATATTCCTGACGGAAGATCACGCGATTGTCGTGAGCCCGCACCTCGGTGACAACGGACGCGTGCGGCCACCCCAAAATACCCGCCACCAACCCAGGGATCTGCCCGTCAATATCATCAATGGCCTGGACCCCGGACAACACCAAATCAAATGACTGTGGTCCGAGATACTGACTAAAAATGTGTGCGCGTTGACGATTGGGCAAAGACGGGTCAAAGTCGCCGACGAGTTTGACACCGTGATCTGCGCCTTTTGCCAGTGCCGTAAACAGCATCGTGTCGCTTTCTCCCGTGTCCACTGTAATGGCTGTTACCTCAGCTCCAGATTCTTCTTTTATCAACAAGGCTTCTTCTAAGGCTTGGTCGTCCCATTCACTGGGTATATAACTCATTTCATCGTACAGAATCTCGCCGGATTCTTCGTCAATCGGAATGTCTTCGATTAAATCCGGTACTGATTTCAAAAGCACCGCGATGCGCATGTACGTTCCCCCTCACAGAAATAACGTCATCACCCTAATTGGCTGCATATTCATCGGTCAATCCCACGCTATAGGCGAGTAATTCAGCAATATCCATAACCGCCAATTTTCCCGCATTCCCCGTTGATTTGACCGCATCTTCAAAGCGCGGGACTTCATAGGGGCAAGTTACGGCTAAAATATCGGCTCCGTATTCAATGGCTTCCCGAACCCGTTTTTCAGATAAACGTTCGCTCGTATAGTCCCGAGTAAAACTATCAAGCCACATTCCGCCTCCGCCACCTCCACAACAGTAAGACGTTTCTCGGCAGTGCCCCATTTCGACCAATTCCACACCAGGTAGTGCGGTCAAGAGGCGACGAGGTGCGTCATATTCTCCATTGTGACGGCCTAAATAACATGGGTCGTGAAAAGTAATCCGACGGGGGATAGAGCGCACGAACGACAGTGCGGAAAGACGCTCTGCGAGATATTGGGTATAGTGTTGAACCGGCCAGTCTCCGCCAAGCTTAGGGTATTCATGAAGAAACGCGTTATAGGCATGAGGGTCCGTCACCACAATGTGATTAAAAGTGTACTTCGACAACATTTTAATGTTGTGCTCTGCAAGCATCTCAAATAATCCACGTTCTCCGGCCATGCGTTGAGAATCCCCCGCGCACTTTTCTTCATTGCCTAAAATTCCGAAATCGACATTTAGGGCGTTAAGTAGCCTGGCCAACGCAACCGAGGCCTGTTTACCCCGAGGATGATAGGCAGGGTAACACTCCACGAACCACAAGACATCAACCGGGGATTTCTTTTGGGCCATCACTGGAACCATAACGCCAGCGGTCTTTGCCCACTCAGCTCGCTTGCGGGGAGACTCCCCAATAGGATTACCGTAACGTGCTGTGTTTTCGAATGCCGTGAGCAGTTCGTCCGGAGCCTTCCCGTCTAATACCGCTCGCTCCCGGACAGCGGGCATAATCTGAATCATGTTCACCTCTTTAGGGCACACCCGCAGGCAATTTCGACAGGTTGTGCAGAGCCATAAATCCGGAGAATCCACAAGGGATACGCCCAGCTGTGTTCGGCGAAAGATCTTCCGTGGCGAATAGTCGCCGACCGTGTCTACCGGGCAAACCGCGGTACATTTGCCACATTGATAGCAATATCCGAGAGATTCAGCACCTGGGATTGCGGTCGTTTCATCTAACACCGCGATATCGTATTCGGATATCGCACGTGGCTCAAACATCCGATTCCAAGAGCCAGATAACTCAACTCCATCCACGACCGCGACATCTAATTCAATGGCTTTGGCTTTTTGCAACGATATACCCCTCCCATCTGGGAATCCCTAACAGACGCGACACCACTTGAGGAAAAGATGGTAAGACCTGCGTAAATTCCTTGGTAAACCGCCACGAGGTCATCGTGTATAGATAAACAGCGTAAGTGATGGATAAGGCGACAAGGTGTCTAAAAGAAGGGTTGACCGCGGATAATCGGTGCCATCCATCTAAAACTTGTTCGGTAAATCTACTGGCTTGAACAATACGAAGATACAACACCGAAGGCTCTTCATTTAGGCATGATGGATCTGTCACGATTAAGGCTACGGCGCCGGTTTGCGTATCTGAGCGATACATCCACCGCGTCCACCAAACATAATTCTCCGGATGGAGATGAGCTAGCCAAAATGTTCCCCATTCCCACATCCACGGAGGCGCCTCATTTTGGGCTAAAATCTCCACAACACGACTCGGTTGTTGTTCCACATCCCGAAGAATGGAGCTATGGATTTGGTTCCAAATGGGGTGTTGTTCCGGTCTAATCCGAGCCGTCGCCGGCACCACTTGCCGACAACCCGCTTCATCATGCAGCGCCCACCGGATGCCTTGAGCCCTTTGCTCCAACATATGATTCCAATGCAGATAGTCCTGGGGGGATACAAACGACTGAGCCTTATCGAGGAATTCGGCCAGGGCCTCGGCGTCAATCACCGGCGGCTTCATCTCACTTCTAATTCCAGACGCTTCAAAGCCCCTACGGCTTTCGCCGCTGCGGACGCCCCCATCGAGACGGAATCTTCGATATCCTTCGGCCCTGCCGCCGCCCCAGCGACAAAAATACCGGGAACTGGGGTTGACACGGTATTCAAGGGTCCTCCGATGACTTGCAGGAACCCGTGTTCTTCACGCGGAATCTGAAAGATCCGTGACATCTCGACGGTCCCTTTGGATGGCTCCATCCCCACCGACAAGATGACTAAATCCATGAGAACCTCCATGGGACGGCCCATTGTGGTGTCTTCCCCTTTGATCAGTAATTTGTCACCCTTGCGAATAATTTCGGTGACAATGCCACGGATATAATTGACCTTATACTCCTCTTGGGCTTTCCAGTAGATCTGATCCTCCCAGAACCCGTACATCCGCATATCAATATAGAAAATAAAGACTTTCGCGTTTGGTAACATACGCTTGATTTCAATCGATTGTTTAGAAGCAATCCCACAGCACACCTTCGAGCAATATTTATTGCCAATCTGACGGTCTCGAGAACCGACACATTGAATGAACGCCACCCGCTCAGGCGGTAATCCGGTAGAAGGCCGGACGATGTTGCCGTCTTTGAACATTTTCTCTGCATCCACTAAGGTAATTACGTCGTCGTATTCGTAATACCCGTACATTTGTGTTTCCCGGCCCGGATCGAAGTGTTGAAATCCTGTGGCGACGACTATCGCTCCCACTTCCTCAACCGTCTGGGCTCCATCTCGATCCAACGTCACGTGAAAGGCTCCTAAAGAACCCTCACTATGAACGACACGGGTATTGAGCCTCACATCCACTGCTGAATGATGCTCCACGGCGTCAAGTATCTCCTGCATCGAGTGCTCTGTTTCCTGCAAATCCGGGGTCAACGTGGCATAATAGGCGTAGGGTGTTCCTCCCAATTGGTCTTTAGTTTCAATGAGCATAGCGCGTTTACCAAGCTCCGCCACGGTACGGGCTGCCTCCAATCCGGCAGGGCCTGCTCCGACAATCAATACGGTGTCCGCCTTGGCCATGGATGTGATCTCCCACCTTTCTCGGCTTATCGTACGTCTACAGAACGTGTTCCCAGCTTAAATAATCCATCTCACCTTGCTTGATTTTTTCAACATCAGTTTGAAACTCCATCCATGCCTGATCCACGTCGATACCCATTTTCCGCAACAACGGACGATAGTCGACCGAATGCCAATGTAACTGGCACACCCGAAATGGATGGGCGCCCAACGCCAACGCCGCAAACTGTGACTCGGACATAACCGGCACGCCAACATCACGGCCATGGACTTGGGCTGCAAATTGACTTTTATCCAAGGAGGTGACACATCCTGTATCATGGGTCAGAACCACGTCAGGATTGGCCTCTTGCTTCATCACCTCAATTTTTCTCAGCGTTGCAAAACTCCGGGTAAAATCCCGCTGAACCAAAATGTGCCGGAAACCAAATCCACAGCAGTCATACCAAGTCGAGTAGTCGGCCACCCTAGCACCCAGTTCTTGCACAACCGCCGTAACGGCCGCTGTGCGTTGACCCCCATAAATTTCGGGGTCATAAATGGCATCGCCCGTTTGCAGTTTGTAATAATGACAGGCAGGATGGACCGTAGCTACAATGCCGGACAGGTCATATTGCACACGCTGAGCCAACGCGTCTCGCACCGCGTACATCCATTCGCTATAATGGACGATTTCTTCGGGCATCACGAATGGTCGCCCCAATTTTTCGATAACAGCCCGCACTTGTCTACGCAACTTGGCGTCATGCACCAATTCGTGCCGTACTTCTTTATAATGGCCAAAACTGGTTCCGCAGTGGATGAGGGGAAAGTATCCGCTTTCATAAGCAGCCGAAAAGTTTCTCATTGCCACTGCAGCCTGAGCCGCCTGATTAGAAGTTGCTGACGCATAATAATTCCAAGCGGTACACGAAGTCTGATCTCGTGGATCGAAATAGTCAAAGCCCAGAACTCGATTGAGCCAAAAAATCGATGTCGAATATCCAGGAATGTGTCCGCATTGCCCACAACTCTTATGGTGCCAGGTCTTTTGCAGGGGAATTTTTTTCTGCCGTCCATACTTTGTGGGTGCCAAATAATAAGGTTCTGGCACCGGTTGCACGATCCATTCCCCTTCACGTCCAAGTTCCCAAATCGCTTCACGCAAGTCCTCGTCTTGCACAGTTTCAGGGTCTCTCTCAAACACTCGTGATGTTTGCACCTTAGTCCCTACGACAGGCAGCTCTTGAGCTTCCATCTTACTGATCCTCCTTCGTGATCCCCACTACCCGGGGAGAAGTCCCGACTCTTCTATCGCATCGTCCATAATTTCCTCCATGATGTCATGAAGGCCTTCATCGAGTTCGGCTATCATATCCAAAGTCCCTGTCATTTTCCAGATGGCGTATAACTCGTTCATGGTCCGTTCCTCGACTTGCCAAGACAAACCCGTGGTATGCAACGTTTCGGGCGGGAGCGCTCGCCTCCACAGATCCAGGTTGTCTGACACCTCTTTGACTTGGGGACCCCAGTCAGGAAATGCATCTTCTTGCAGCATGTCAGGCGAAACCTGCGTACCGGTCGTCGTAATCTTATAAATAATACGGGTGTATCCGGCCAAAGCTTCTTTCGTCGTTCGTAAACCGTTTTTCACGGCAACTTCGCGCATGATCGTAATTAGACCGCCCGGGCTATTCTGGCGAGGGCAACGGTTACAGGAGAAGCACTGGGAACAGTTCCACACGTCATCATTAAGTTGCTCATAAAACAAATCGACGTCTTCTCTGGCCAGAGTCTGAGTAATTTTTCGGGGAGAAAAATCATAAAAACGCGCTGAGGGACAAGCAGCAACACAAATTCCACATTCGTAACATCCGTAAAGATAGTTTTTATAGCGAGGATCGGCAGCAACCTGGTCAAATAGTCGTTGTTTTTCTTCGAACGAAACCTCGGTATACAAATCAGAGGGCATCGTACTAACCTCCTTAGCTCCAACACTCAAATAAACAACGAGATTTTGGCGTCCCGGGCAAAATCCAAAAAGGTCGCAGCTCCCACCACATCCTCAACTTCGGTCACCAAATCTTCTCGCTTAACGCCTAAGACATCCATGGACATTTGGCACGCCACCATGTGCACACCCAAATCCTTAGCCTCGGTGACGAATTCCCGAATCGACATGACATGAGAACTGGCAAATTGGTTTTTCATCATCGATGACACCATTTTGGTACCAAATGGAACCATACCAGCAACCTTGGCTAAGGCAGGCATCCCAGGGTTCCCTGCAATGGAGACCGACAAGTTATCGATTTTATCCTTGTGAATGACATCTAAACCCCAAAAGGTGAAAAACAGCATGCACTCCATATCTATGGCCGCAGCCGCTGTTGCCAAAATAAACGGCGGATAGGCCATGTCTAAACTTCCTTTAGAGACAATAATGGCTAAACGATCTTGTTCCACGTAATCCCCCCTATA
>JAKADI010000465.1 GCA_021820675.1 Bacillota bacterium
TACTATTGTAGGAGCAGCTTTGGGTGCCTTAATTATTGGGCTTATTGACGACCTCATTGTTCTCTTAGGGCTCCCATCTCTTTATGAATACATTTTCGTTGCCGTGATCTTAGTTATTGCCGGACTACAGGCTCGCGGCAAGGGATTCGTCAAGTAGACTATGAACAAATCTAGCCCAACTATAAGAGAAGTAGCTGCTCGCGCTGGTGTAGGGGTCGCAACGGTGTCACGTGCTCTTAATCGCTCGGGGTATGTGAAACCCGATACGTTGACGCGTATTCTCAAAGCCGCTCGGGATCTGAATTATGTCCCCAATCGCACGGCTCAAGCGATGGTTAGAGGAACCACT
Source organism: Bacillota bacterium (assembly GCA_021820675.1). Lineage (GTDB taxonomy): Bacteria > Bacillota > Sulfobacillia > Sulfobacillales > Sulfobacillaceae > Sulfobacillus. The sequence continues at coordinate 350 of JAKADI010000465.1, forward strand.
CGAACAATCGGCGTTATTACCCCCGATCTGGAATCTAGCATTATCATGGGTATGGTAAAAGGCATCAATCGCGTGGCTTATCAACACGGGTATATGCTGACCATAATGGAGTCAGAAGGCTCCAGCGAGTGGGAGCGCGCTATTGCCCAAACCATGAGAGGGATGCGAATTGACGGTCTTTTGCTATTTGCTACGCCTGGTACGCCGACAGTGGTCCGAGAAATGCAATCAGCGGGTATCCCTTTGGTCGTACTCGACCGGTTAGTGGAAGGACTAGGCGTACCCCAGGTAGCAGCCGACCATTACGCAGGCGCATGTGTGGCAACGAACTTGTTGATAGATCAAACCGGTGAGGCACCAGCTTTCATTGCTGGTCCACGAGACGTCTGGTCTGCGGAAGCCCGATTAAAAGGATACCAGGAGGCTTTAAAAGCTAATGGTTTTGACTATGATCCAAGCCGTGTTATCCCCGGTGAATTTGGTTTTGACGAAGGGTTCCATGCAACGAAGGCTCTCCTTACGCGGTACCCCCAGATTCATGGAATTTTCGCTGCTAACGATTTGTCAGGTTTAGGGAGTATGAAGGCCTTGGAGGAAGAAGGAATCCGGTGCCCGAACGATGTCAAGGTCGTCGGATTCGATGACATTTTACCCGCCCGTTTATCTAACCCGCCATTAACCACCCTTCATCAACCTGCCAAAGGAATCGGGGAAACTGCCATGACGTTGTTATTGGGGCTGATTGAAGGAGACGATTGTCAACTTGGCCCATTTTTATTGCCGGCAGAGCTCATTCGTAGGAAATCTTGTTAATCCGTGAGGTGATATGGAGGATGTTCGAGGATAGATCGCCGGCGAAACCCACAACCGCGTCACTTCGAGTCGGATTCATTGGAGCCGGGGCCGTGGCGGAATTACACCTTTTAGCTTTAGAAAGGATCCCCCAGAGCCGAGTGGTAGGATTTTTTGACCCCAACCCGACCGTCTCCCGACAGAGAGAGGAACTATGGCGTATTCCTAGTTATCCCACAGCGGAAGCTCTCCTAGATAGCGTCGATGCCGTATTTATTCTTAGCCCTGTCGAAAGCCACGAACGCTATGTTCTTTCAGCGATTAACCGTCGGTTACCCGTTCTGGTTGAAAAACCTGTGGCGCACGATTTAGCGGCTCTCACGCGAATCCGAGAAGCGGCCGAACAAGCCCAGATGTTTGTGATGCCGGGTCATAACTATATCTATAACCCGGAATTGGAAATGATCCAACGAAATCTTTGCAATGAAACTTTTGGTCGTGTCTACGCATACGCCGTCCACTATACCATTTATCATGATGAAGAATTAGCACGCCATTATCCCGGCATTCTCCGCCAGGTTATCCCGCATCATCTCTATACTTTGCTTTATTTAGGTTTCACACCTGCGCAAGTGGTGGCTATGACATCGAATTTACACTACCAATCGCTTGATCGTGATGACCATGCTGCGTTATTGATGCAAGCGAAAGATGGTACCATGGCGACGGCTTTTGCCGGTTTTGCCACTGACGATTTGTCTCATGATCCCTGGACATTTCACATTAAAATTCTCGCCGAACGTGGGGCTGCAAGTTTTTCTTGGCATACAGGCGTAAGCAACCACGTGCGCGGCACACACCCGATGGCCTATTTACCCTATGAGGAGAGCTATTATCAGGAAGACCGATTTTTTGTTCAATTCTGCAAAACTCCGGGAGTCATGCCCTTATCCACGGTGAGTGATGCACAGACCGTAGAAAGGATCATCAACGCGGCGGAGAAATCGGTAAGAACCGGACACGTTGTACAGATCTGACAGGAGGAATAGCGGTGAAAGCAGTGAGGTTTTCTGCACCCGAAACGGTCGCTATAGCGGAAGTTTCACCCCGCTCGGTTGGGGCAGGTGAGGTAATGGTTGCGGTGGATCTCTGTGGTATTTGCGGGACCGACCTGGAGCTATTTCACGGGACCATGCCTTATGTCCAACAGGGCTTATCGTCCTATCCCTTAATCCCGGGTCACGAGTGGTGTGGGGAAGTGATCGCAGTGGGCACAGGCGTTTCGGACACTTTGATAGGGCAGCACATCGTTGGGGAAACAGTCATCGGATGCGGATACTGTAACTTCTGTCAATCCGGGTCGCCGGTGCTCTGCCCTGATCGCCAAGAAATTGGTATTCTAGGACGTGCCGGGGCCTTAGCCGAATACACTACCGTTCCTGTCGATTCCATACACGTCATTAAGGCCCAGGTTAACCATCAGGATGCCGCTTTGATTGAACCGCTGGCTGTTAGTCTCAACGCGATACGGCTCATGAATATTGGTCCTTGTGACCGCGTGATCATCGTGGGGCTCGGAACTATCGGTGCTATGACAGCCGCTGTTGCCAAATTGTCTGGAGCGCGGATCACGGCATTAGATCCCAATCCCGCCCGCGCTGTTATCGCCGAACGCGTCGGTTGCGACGATTTCTGGTCCCAATCCGAGATTCCATTGGCTGGGCAAAATTCCTTTACCCTATCCTTCGAGACGTCGGGAAACCCGGGCGCTCTCGAGCAATGTCTCA
>JAKADI010000466.1 GCA_021820675.1 Bacillota bacterium
GCGATTCAGATTTTGCAACGGGCGGTCAACAATCTAGACGAGACAGCGCACGAGGAGGACGAATCATGAAAGTGTTGGTCACAGGAGCAACCGGATATATTGGAGGCCGATTGGTCACCGTATTACGGATTCTAGGGCATGAGGTGCGGGTGCTCGTGCGGCAACCCGTCAACGGACGCTGGGACGTGATGGAGCAAGTAGTGGGTAATCTTGCGCAACCGAATTCCCTCTCACACGTGTGCCAAGACGTCGATGTGGTCTGCCATTTAGGGGGCGGAATGCGGCCCGCTGATGGCGACGCCACGACCGTCAATGTCGAGGGAACACGGGCCCTCACGGACGATGCCATCCGGCATCACGTGCGACGGTTTGTGTTTGGCAGTACCGCGGTCGTCTACGGCAATGTGGTATCGCCGCCCGCCTCGGAGGAGGCCGTCTGTCAAGTTGCCCGGGCATGAATACGCCCTCTCCAAATTAGAGGCCGAACAGCAACTGCACCGCCTGACTCACTCAGACACCGAACTGGTGGTCGCCCGCATCGCCCAAGTCTACAGCGCAGATAGCCTATCCATCCGACGGTTTCCGCAACTCGCGGCTACGGTCCCCGGCCACAATCGGACCCATTTTGTCCATCGCGAAGACGTGGTGCGGGTGCTGACGGCGCTGATGTACCCCGAGAATGCACCGGGCATCTACAATGTGGCAGACGACCATCCCCTGACGGTTCAAGAGGCCGCATCCCTGATTCAGGAGGCGACAGGTGATGCGGAAGCTGTCGCCGCTCATGGGCCCATTGCCCCCATGCTTCGACGCATCATGGAGGCGACTTTAGTATTAGACACGCACAAAATTAAGGCCATCGGTTTCGTGCCCAAATACCCGAGCCTTGAGGCGGGACTCCATCACGAAATCTGAAATCTCTCAGCGTAGCTATCCGTCTAGACGCGACCCCATAACGAATCCACCAGAAAATAGGTCGTGATCCGGCCCCTGCGCCGAGACGCTCAGAATGATGCTGTCATTTTTGCGTATACGCTATTCGGATGCCAGGCCATGGCACCTGACCACGTCAGATTAGAGTCTGATCCGGCACTTTTGGAGTTAATGAATTTCAGATAATATAGGGTCTTGTTCTGGCTAGCCGTGTCAGCATGGCCGACTACAGTCGGGACCGTGATGCCTTGCATCAGGTTATTGAACGAGGCCCGACTGCTAAAAATGAGCGGATCACTGGACCCATTGTGTAGATGTTCCGTTCCGGTGTTGCCACCCCACTCCCGAGTTTTGTGAATTGTCCGGCCCGTACCCCCAAAGAAGCTTCCAGGGATGTCCGGGTCTGCAGCGTCTTTGAGCCATGACCAGAAAGTTTTGTTCCCATCGCGGGACAGCTCTAAAAAAATTAACGAACTCTGTCCCCGAAGGGATGCTTTTGAAACATTAATTTAATAGACATGAGACACGAACAATAAGGAGGCTATTCTCATGATCATGAGTACACTTATACCGATGGTTGTGGAGCAAACAAATCGGGGTGAACGTTCTTACGATATCTATTCACGGTTATTAAAAGAACGCATCATTTTCTTAACCAACGGCATTGATGATGACGTAGCCAATCTTGTCATTGCCCAACTCCTTTTTCTTGAAAGTGATGATCCGGATAAGGATATCCATCTGTACATTAATTCCCCTGGGGGGTCCACCAGCGCTGGATTGGGTATCTACGATACAATGCAGTATATTAGACCTGACGTCTCAACTCTATGTATGGGCATGGCGGCGAGTATGGCAGCGGTGTTATTGGCGGGAGGAACTGCGGGCAAGCGATTCGCATTGCCGCATGCCAACATCATGATCCACGAGCCCGCGGTGCAACGGATGGAAGGGAAGGTCACCGATGTCGAGATCTCTATGCAGGAACTCATTAAAACTCGTCAGGAAATCGCGGGGGTGCTATCCAAACATATTGGGCAGTCGATGGATAAGATTTTACGGGACTTCGAACGGGATTACTGGATGTCGGTCGATGAAGCTAAAAACTATGGCCTCATCGACAATGTGACGGTTCCACGTCTCAAAGGCTAAGGAGAAAACCCCTGGTACCTCAAACCAATACACCTGGCGCTGCAAATATCCTGTGGCGCAAGATTCAAATGTTTTCGGGAACCACATCATTTCCCGTCTCGGTGAAAATTGATTTTCGGACCGTGTTACAGATTCGTTCTGGCCAAACGTCGGCCCAAGAACAATATGTGGCAACCTTTTGGCCCGTGCTAGAGCAGGAAGTTAATTATTATGCTCGAAAAGGCGGCGTCAAGGAAGAGTTGCACGCCGACAGTGCATTGGCGCTATGGGAAGCGGCGTTTCAATACCAACCATCCATTCATCGAACGAGTGTATCACGTTTGTCCACAACCATATTCACCGGAATGTACGCAAGAGCTACCTAAAGTCGCTGACCCATAAGAAGAGATACCTCATTCCGTTGGATGATCTGATGTCTTTATCGAAGGCAGCGGATTCAGCGTTATCCCTCGTGGAGCTAAAATCGTCCATAAGTTTTCCATAATTTCTCTCGCCCAACGGATTTTTCACCCTCTGTGCCGAATTGTTGGATACGGAGGGGATCTACGTGGTTAAGATTATCACGACTCATGGATTTTCTATACGCGGTTACGGAATCTCGAAAAGCAGACGGAGTCGGGGCGCATTCGCGTTCGGCTCATGGCCGTTCGGTTGGTCTGGGAAGGTAGAGTAAGAGGGGCTCTTCCGAACCCCGTCTCCGGGTAGAAGGGCTGCCCTTCTCGGGCAGCCTAATCCCCACGGAACCCAGCGTGCGGATTTCCCGCACTGGGCTCTTCGGCAATGGGTTCACAGAATCGCGTAGCGTTGTAAGTCCTCATAGGGAATGTACCACCGCGGACACCG